>JAYRVQ010000532.1:0-2053 GCA_041918465.1 Anaerolineales bacterium | reverse complement strand
TGCACGTTGACGAGCAAGGAGCGGCTGAAAATGAATAAAGGACAGCGTTTCCTGCCCCTGCGCGTAAAACTGGCGATCGGGTTTGCGCTGATCTCCATACTGGCGGTTGGGTCAACCTCATTTATCTATTATCAAAACTCAAAGACGCAATTGAGGCAAGGCATTCGAGATCGTCTGCTGGATTCAGTTTCCATCGCAGCCTTGCAAGTGGACAGCCTGTCGCACTCTCAACTGACCGATCCTTCACAAGAGGGCGGCCCAGCCTATCTGCGTTTGAAAAAATCCCTGCAAAGCATACGCGACTCAGGCACAAATATCGAGTTTGTTTACACCATGCGCCCTGACGCCCAGGGCAACATTATGTTTATTGTGGACGCGGAGGAAAGCGAAGAAGACATTTCACACCTGGGCGATCTCTATCCCGATTCTGGCCCAGTGCTTGCCGCAAACTTCCTGACCATGTCAGAGCCAATGTTGGAAGATGAAATTTACACAGACGAATGGGGCTCGCACCTCAGCGGTTATGCTCCCTTTTATATGCAGGATGGAACCCGCGAAGGCGTGCTTGCAATGGACATCTCCGCCAATGATATCCTTGCACTGGAAAGACAGGCGCTCCTGCGCTCCCTGTTCATCTTCTTTGGCTCGACCATCATACTTACCATCGTTGGCTGGTTCCTTGGCTCCGCCTTGACTGCCTCCTTGACAAAATTAACCGAAGGCGCAGAAAAACTTGCCAGCGGCGATCTCGGTCACCGAGTCCGGGTAACTACCCACGATGAAGTGGAAATTCTTGCAAATTCATTCAACGTTACTGCCGAGAAATTAAAAGGCCTGGTGACAGGCCTGGAGCAACGGGTGGAAGAACGCACCACTGCCCTTTCGCGCAAAACATCGCAACTCCAGGCGGCCGCGCAGGTCGCCCGAAAGTCCGCGGCCATCAAAGACACGGGCTCATTGCTTAATGACGCGGTCCGCCTGATCTCGGATCAATTTGGCTTCTACCACGCCGGCATTTTCCTTTTGGATGAAAATCGCGACTACGCACTACTCGTGGCGGCCTCCTCGCAGGGAGGACAACGGATGCTCGGGCGCGGTCACCGCCTGCAAGTTGGAAGCCAGGGCATCGTGGGATTCGCGGCCGCTCAAAAACGCTCCCGCATCGCGCTGGACACCGGGGCGGACGCCGTTTTCTTCAACAACCCAGACCTCCCCAGCACCCGCTCCGAAGCCGCCCTGCCGCTCATTGTTCACGAGCGCGTGATCGGCGTGCTCGACATCCAATCTGAAAAACCACAGGCATTTACCGCCGAAGATATAGAAATCTTCCAGACCCTCGCCGACCAACTTGCGCTGGCCATTGAAAATACGCGCCTGTTCGAAGAAATGAACAACGCGGTCAAACAACTTGAACAGACGGCCACCCGCCGCGTCCGTAACGCCTGGAACCAGATCTCACGCACCAAGAATCCCGCCTATCAATACACCCCGCTCGGCGTCCAACCGCTTGTCACTCCCAACCGACCCGAAACCGGATCCGGAAAATTGACGGTCCCAATCCTGTTACATAATCAAAAAATAGGCGAGATCAAAGTCAGGCGAAAAGAAGAAACGGAAAAGTGGGATCCTCGCGAAGAGACCATGCTGGGCGAAATCGCAACACAGATCGCACTGGCGCTTGAAAATGCCCGCCTGCTCGATGAAGCACAACAGCGAGCCATGAGTGAACGAGCCATCAGCGAAATTGCCGCGCACATCGGCTCTGCCCACGATATAGACGCCATCCTACGCGTCACCGCCCAGGAGATCGGAAGAGCCATCGGCGATTCAGAAGTCACGGTTCAAATCCACAGTCAAGAACTGGAGGGCGCATGAAGCAAGGTCGCCTGGACCAACTCTTCAATCCCTACGCTGATGATCCCCGCTCTTTTGGCAGGCTGATCATCTCGGTTCAGGCTAGCGTCTTATTAGTAGTCTTGGGAATTGCATCATTCGTTGAAAACAAACCCGTCGCGCTAACGCTGGCCGCTTTATTGGTAGTCAACATCCTGCT
>JAYRVQ010000531.1:0-2135 GCA_041918465.1 Anaerolineales bacterium | reverse complement strand
CTGATCGAGCACGTATTGGATGGTCGGCAGGGCGGCCTTGATGCGCTTGTCGTCGGTCACTTTGCCGTCGGCCATCGGGACATTGAAGTCCACGCGCATGAGCACGCGTTTGCCCTTGAGATCGATGTCTTTGACTGTCTTTTTGTTCATGGGTTTCTCGATATTAGTAATTGGGGATTGGTAATTTTATTTTAGAAAAATTGGTAGATTGGTTTCCCAATCTACCAATTCGCCATTCTGTAAATTACAGGCTCTTCGCCATCAACGCCGCAAGGTCTGCAGTGCGGCACGAGTAACCCCATTCGTTGTCGTACCAAGTGACCACCTTGACGAAGTTGCTCTTTTCCTTGCCGAGCACCATTGTGAATGGCAGGTCAATCGAGGAGGAATGCGGGTCGCCCTTGTAGTCAATGGAAACGAGCGGCTCGTCCATGGCCTGCAGAATGCCCTTGAAGCGAGGCAGTTTCGCCGCGTCTCGGAAGAGCTGGCGCAGTTCCTCGGTGGTGGTTTCCTTCTCGAGTTCGGCAGTAAAGTCCACGACCGAGACGGTGCTGGTCGGGACGCGTAACGCGTACCCGTCGAACTTCCCCTTGAGG
The DNA here is from genome assembly GCA_041918465.1 of Anaerolineales bacterium. GTDB lineage: Bacteria > Chloroflexota > Anaerolineae > Anaerolineales > Villigracilaceae > Denitrolinea. The sequence continues at coordinate 1,539 of JAYRVQ010000531.1, read as the reverse complement.
TCGGGGATGACCAACGCCACCGCCTTGGCCGCGCCGGTCGTCGTCGGGATGATGCTCATCGCGGCCGCGCGCGCCCGCCTCAGGTCCGAGTGAGGCATGTCGAGGATCTTCTGGTCGTTGGTGTACGCGTGGACAGTCGTCATGAAAGCGCGCTTGATCGAGTACGCGTCATGCACCACCTTCGCGGCAGGCGCGAGACAATTCGTGGTGCAGGAAGCGTTCGAGACCACATGATGGACCTTCGGATCATACTTGTCCTCGTTGACGCCCATCACAACGGTCAGGTCTTCGCCTTCCGCGGGAGCGGTGATGATGACTTTCTTCGCACCGCCCGCGGTGATGTGATTCTCCGCACCTTTCACGGTCTTGCCCTTTTTGTTCACGCCATCCTTCTTGATGGTGAACAGGCCTGTGCCTTCGATGACGATATCCACGCCCAGATCGCCCCACTTGATGGCAGAGGGGTCGGTCTCTTTGAACGCCTTGACCTTTTTTCCATCGATCAGCAGGCCTTCATCGTGGACCTCAACCGTCCCATCGAAGCGGCCATAGTTCGAATCATACTTGAGCAGGTGCGCCATGGTCTTCATGTCGCCGATGTCGTTGAACGCCACCACTTCCAACTCCTTCGGATACATGTCGCGGATCGCCTTGAGCACCTGACGACCAATTCGTCCGAAGCCGTTAATACCAACTTTGATAGTCATGAGAAACCTCCTGGGTTTTTATTTGTGATTTAATTCACAAAATTATATCTGATATTTGTGATTTGGAACAGAGTCAAATGATTTTACACCAGAACAACTATTTCAAGCCGCGTTTCGCGAGAAAGTCCTGCACCGCAGACCGGAACGCATCGGACGCGAAAGCGCGGTCCCGGAATTGACGAGCCGTCAAACCCGCTTCCTCTGAATTGAGTCGATGCGACTGCTGGATGAACAACAGACCCTGCGAAAGCGCGTCCGCGTCGAACGCCTCCATCTGGATCGCGAGGCTGGTCGCCGTTTCAGACAGTTGATCCGCCGGGACAACGCGATGCACCAATCCCCACTCGCACGCCTCCGCGGCCGAGGCGACGCGTCCCGTCAATGCAAGTTCGGTGGCGCGGCGTTCCCCAATCGCGGACGCGATGGCGCGGAACGCGACATACGGCCACATGCCAATATGAATCTCTGTCGAACAGAATTGTGCATTCTCGGCGGCCACCACAATATGCGCGCCCGCCACCAACGCCACCGCCCCACCGAAGACCGCGCCCTGCACAGCGGCGATAATGGGCTTGGAAAAATGCGAACCGATCGTCAACAATTCCTCGTGAACGTCCGCCTGACGCACGAAATCGGGATCGAGAATCTCGCCCAAATCCATGCCCGAGGAAAATGAAGGCCCTGCCGCGTCGAGCAACACAACGCTGACACCTTCATCCGACTCGGCCTGGCGGAACGCGCCGAGCAGGTCGCGGCAAAGTTTAATGCTCAACGCATTCCGCTTTTCGGGACGGTTGATCGTGATTCGAAAGACGCGGTTTTCGTGGGAAGT
>JAYRVQ010000530.1:0-1566 GCA_041918465.1 Anaerolineales bacterium | reverse complement strand
GAATACGAAAGCAGTTGGGTGTACGGCACGCCCGTCAACATGTTCCGCGAAAAATATCCGATGGGGTATCAGATACAGGATGACGATGAAGGATTGTACAAACAGTTGCAGTGGGCGGTGAACCAGTTGTTCGATGGTTATTACGGCTGGCGCACCGGCACGTTGACCGAAATTACCTTCCCGGATGGGGAGACACTGCGCCTCAACCCCGAACTCAACGCGGGTACAGTGGCCGTCCAGTATTTCTTTTCACGCCAGCACAAACGCGCGGAATGGGAACGCATCCTTGATATCAATTCGCCCTCCAGTTTTCCGGCTTATTTCACAGAAATGTTTGGCGATCCATGGGTGCGCGCTCAAACCGTGGAACCACTTTTTCCTGCCGGTGTAAACCAGCCATCAATGGTTTTGCCCTTCGAGCCAAATACACAATGGAATCTCACCAGCGGTCCGCACGGAGCGTGGGACCCGCTTGGTCCGCTGGCCGCCATTGATTTTGCGCCCGCCTCCGACCACAAAGGATGCGATGTCTCGTCCCTCTGGGTGGTGGCATCCGCGCCCGGGCTGGTGATTCGCTCGGAAAACGGCGTCGTGATCGTGGATCTCGACAAGGATGGGAACGAACAAACCGGCTGGAATCTGCTCTACCTGCACATCGCCGATGATGGCCGCGTGCGCCTTGGCGATCTGGTGCAGACGAACAGCCGAATCGGCCATGCCTCCTGCGAAGGCGGCATCTCGACCGGCAGGCATTTACATTTCGCACGGAAATACAACGGCGAGTGGATCATCGCGGACGGTATGTTGCCGTTTGTTCTCAGCGACTGGACCGTCCACGCGGGCGCCAAGCCCTATCAGGGCACATTGACGCGCGGCGCGCGCATCGTCACCGCAGACCCGTTCGGACAGGCCTGGTCGGTCATCATCCGTATGCCCAATGAATAGTTCCATTTATCGTTTCGCGTTAATTTTCATCGTCGCACTTTCCGCCTGCACACCCTCCGCCTCCGCTCAATCGAACGCATCCTCGGCGGAAACCATCCCCACCTTGCAGGCCGAACTCACGCCCCTGCCCACGCGTCCCAACTTCAAACCCGGTGAACTGGTGGACTACACCGCCCAAAGCGGCGACACCCTGCCTGCTCTCGCGGCGCGCTTCAACACCACCGTGGAAGAAATCCGCACCGCCAATCCCTTCATCCCCGAAGATGCCACCACCATGCCGCCCGGCATGCCAATGAGAATCCCCATCTACTATTTGCCGCTGTGGGCCAGTCCCTATCAGATCCTGCCAGACCACGCCTTCGTGGATAGTCCAACCGCCATTGGGTTCAATACCGCGGCCTTCATCGCATCCCATTCGGGCTGGCTGGCAACCTACCGCGAGTACGCGGGCGATGAATGGCGCACGGGCGCGGGCATTGTGGATTATGTGGCTACCAACTTCAGTATCAATCCCCGCTTACTGATCGCCATTCTCGAATATCAGTCCAGCGCGCTCACCGATCCCAATGCACCCGACTCACCCTACGTGCTCGGCAATGCCGACCGTTCCCACGACAGCGT
>JAYRVQ010000529.1:0-1758 GCA_041918465.1 Anaerolineales bacterium | reverse complement strand
GTCTTTTGACGCGCCTGCCAGATGCGCGAGAGTTCCGTCCACATGCGTTCGCGGGTGAGAGCATCCAGTGAGCCAAACGGCTCATCGAGCAGGAGCAGGTCGGGGTCATGGATGAGCGCCCGCGCAATCGCCACGCGTTGCGCCATCCCGCCGGAAAGTTCGCGCGGCCAGTTGTCCTCGAATCCATCCAAACCCACCAGTTCGATCATTTCACGCGCGCGGGACATGGCCTGCGCGTCCCCATCCAGTTCGAGCGGGAGCATGATGTTCTGCAACACGGTCCGCCACGGCATGAGATTGGCCTGCTGGAAGACCATGCCGATGCGCGGCTGACGATGATCCGCAAAGTCGAACCCTCCGCCCGTTGGCTGGAGAATGCCCGCCAGAATCCGCAACAGCGTGGACTTGCCGCTTCCCGAAGGTCCCAGCACCGCTACGAACTCGCGCGGACACATCTCGAACGAGACGCGATCCAGCGCTTGCAGTCCGCCGTTGTTATCGGGGAAGACTGCGCTCAAGTCGCGGACGGTGAGGATGGGAGAAGAAGATTTCATGCGCAATGATTCTTTCGGCATAAAACATAATGCGCAAAACGTAACCTTTACGGCAAAAACTCATTCGTGAACGCGGCGTTCAAATCCAGCGGCTCGCTGATCAACCCCATCCTTAACAGGGTGTCTTGCATGTTTTCCCAAGCCTGCATGTCGGAGAAGCCGACGCGCTCCGCCTGCCAGAATTCAATCGAGACCGCCAGTATTTCCTTTTGGACGGCTTCATCCGCCTCGGCGAGTCCTTCCACATATTTTTTACTGATCTCATAGGCCTCGTCTGGATGCGCGATGGTGTACTCCAGTCCCTGCACAAAGGCCGCGGTCATGCGCTTTACCAGATCGGGATTCTCATCCAGCGTCTTCTCGTTCGTCACCAGTCCGTTCGACGCCAACTGCACAAAATCGGCCACGCGCAGTTCAGTCACTTCGTAGCCGCGTGCCCGCAATTGGATCGGCTCGTTGGCCGCATAGCCCACCACCGCCTGCACCTGATCCGTCGCCAGCGACTCCACCTGCGTGAAGCCAATCGGGGTCAGCGTCACGTCCGCGTCGCTCAGTCCCGCCGAGGCCAGCAAGGCTTCCACTCCAATATAGTTCGCGCCGTACAAACCGGGCAGTCCAATGCTCTTGCCCTTCAGGTCCGCCGCGCTTACGATTCCCTGCTCTGCCTTCGCCACCACCGAGACAGGATACTTCTGATACCAGGCCGCCACATACACAACCGGCACACCTTGCGCCCGCGAAAGCAAAACCTGCTCGCCTGAAACGACCGCGAACGTCAACTCGCCCGCGCCCAGCAACGCCACCGCGTCCGTCTCACGGACGTTGTGTTCCAACTGCACATCCAGTCCCTGCTCGAGCGCAAATCCCTTCTCGATCATGACGTACATCGGCGCGAACTGGATGTTGGGGATGTACCCCATCGGCAACTTGATCGGAACGAGAGTCCCCGCTTCATTTCCGGACTGTGAGTTGCCACAGGCCGAGAGAGCGAGTGCCAGCCCGAGGGTGAGCAAAAGAATCTTTTTGAGCATGGTATCTCCAATTAGTTGAAGGTTGAACGTTGAAGGTTTAACGTTCCTGCCAAATTAACAGTTTTTTCTCCAGCAAAGCAACAAGGCCATATAAAACAAGCGCAAGAAAAATCAGCGTGAACACCGCCACAAAGACGAGCGCGGTATCGTATTGACCGCGTCCCACGTTGACG
>JAYRVQ010000528.1:0-5947 GCA_041918465.1 Anaerolineales bacterium | reverse complement strand
TGAACCAGCCAGACATCCAATGCGAACTGCAGGCCCCACAGCAGGTTGATCCACGGCATGTAACTGAAGAAGGCGTTGGAGAGAAGCGGCGCGAAGAATCTTTGGTTATCTGTGAAGCCGTAGATGCCGATGTATTGGGGGTAGAAGTTGAACAGGATCAGTCCCAGCACGATGAAGACCATTTCCGCCACGTGTTCGCCAATTTTCACCTGGTCGGCGTCTTCCACATCGGGCAGGTCGCGGGGGTTCCAATCCTTGTCTTCATCCTTCTCATGGAATTCCCAGCCTGAAGCAAAACGCTGGATGAGCGCAAAGACGAGCACGATGTTTCCGAAGGCGGCCATCATTCCACTGAAGTACTGTCCGAGCAGTTTGAAGAGATCGCCCCAGAATTCCGCGGGAGTGGCGTTCGAACCAAACAAGGCAAATCCCATTGCGATGACGGTCAGCGTGGTCAACACCGCGAACACGATCTTCGTCACCAGCCAGAAGATGGGGAAGAGTTGAGGACCGATGAGATATTGCTCGGGTAGGTACGAAGCGGCTACCGTTTCGGGGTTGCCGTATTCTTTCAACACCGCAATGGTCATCTCCTCGTCCGCGGCGCGTCCATCCTTCTTGCTGCGGTCTTCGAGCATATCCTCTACCGCCGAGCGGATTTCCTTCTCGATGTCGGTGCGGGATTTCTGCGGTAGTTTGCGTCCGATCTCACGGACATAGCGATCAATGAGGTCCATTTTATTCTCCTTCTGTTATGCAAGCATTTTCTTCATGACAGCCACGATGCTGTTCCATTCTTCTTTCAAGCGCGGCAGGATTTTTTTTCCCTGTGCGCTGATGACGTAGTAGCGGCGCGGGCGGGCTTCTTCGAGCTTCCAGACCGATTCGAGCAGTCCCTGTGATTCGAGCCGGCGGAGCAGGGGATAGAGCGTGCCCTGGTCCACTTCGAGGCCGAGGTCGGAAAGACTCTTCAGCAGGGAGTAACCATATTGTTCCCCACTTAACTGACTGAGTACCGCCAGTACGATCACACCGCGCCGTAGTTCAAGGGAGACATTTTCAAGATCAGCGTTTGTCATATCCTTTATCCTTTTCTGCATTATACTGTGCAATATACAGTATGTCAAGGGGAAAGTATAATACAAAAACCAGGTTCTTTGAAGAACCTGGTTTTCAATAGACATCTTGCATAACTCAGCGAGTATGCCGATGTCAGAGGTTTCTTTGCCACGGATTATACGGACTTTCACAGATTTATTTTTAAAAATCCGTGCTAATCCGTGAAATCTGTGGCTAAAAGTACTTTTGCAAGAGGTCTAATACCTGCAAAACGGATTTTACGCCTTGCTCAATGTGACAAATACCATTGGGCGGCGGCGGGTTTGCTCAAAGAGGTAACTTTTGACCGCGCTGGCAATGTCTTTGTCGGTTTCCAGGCCACCGTTGTTGACGACGGTCACCACGCGCTTGCGGACTTCGGGGATGAGCCGCTCGGCGTCCTCGGGGGAGAGGAAGCCGCGTGTCAACACCTCCGGTTCGTGTGCGAGACGTCCCGTCTTCTTGTTCATGCTCAGGTCGATGATGACGATGCCATTGCGCGCCAATTGCTCGCGCTCCTTCATTACATCGTGATCAATATCGCCGATGGACTCGCCGTCCACGAAGACATATCCGCCGGGGATGCGCTCGCCAAGTTTCAGTTTGCCGTCCGTCAGTTCCACGGTCTGGCCATTTTCCACCACCACGATATTTTCGGCAGGGATGCCGACCTGCTCTGCCAGCCAGGCATGACGTTTCAACTGTCGCAGCTCGCCGTGGATGGGCAGAAAGTGTTTCGGTTTGACGAGATTGATCAGGAGTTTTTGCTCCTCCTGACTGGCATGTCCCGAAACGTGGACGGGCGCGATTGCGTCGTAAATAACGTTCGCTCCGAAGCGCATGATGCGGTTGATGGCGCGGCTGACGGTTTCTTCATTGCCGGGGATGGGATGCGAAGACAACACCACCGTGTCGCCGCGCTTCACGTCGAACTGGCGGTTCGAACCAGTGGACAGCCGTCCGATGATCGAGGAGGGTTCGCCTTGCGAACCAGTGCACATGATGACCACTTTGTTATCGGGCAGGTTGAGCGCCTGGTCAATTGGGACGAGCGTCTCGTCGGGGACGATCAGGTAACCGAGATTGCGGGCGATCTTGGCGTTTTCCACCATGCTCGTCCCAGCGAAGGCCAATTTGCGTTTGTTCTTGGTGGCCGAATCTGCAACCTGTTGGATGCGCGAGATCAACGACGCGAAGGTGGCGATGATGACGCGTCCGGGCGCGGCGGCGATCACCTGATCGAACGCGGGGCCGATCACCTTCTCGGACTGCGTCCAACCCGGACGTTCAGAATTGGTCGAGTCGCTCAGGAGCAGGTCCACGCCGCGTTGGGAGAATTCCGCCAACTTCGCGTAGTCAGTAGGCCAGCCGTCCACAGGCGTATGATCCAACTTAAAGTCGCTCATGTGGATGACAAGTCCCGCGCCGGTGGTAATCGCCAGCCCGACCGCGTCGGGGATGGAGTGCGAAACGTGAAAGGTCTCCACCTGGAATTTGCCGATCTGGATTTTTTCGCCAGCCTGGATTTTTCGCAGGTCGGCTTTGTCAGTGTAGCCGTTACGCGCCAGTTTGCCGGCGATCAGGCCGAGGGTCAGGGGAGTTGCGAAGACGGGCGTGGAAATCTGTTCCAGCACGTGACGCACCGCGCCGATGTGATCTTCGTGTCCGTGTGTGATGACCAGTCCGCGCACGCGGTTGGCCTTGTCGAGCAGGTAGTCAAAGTCGGGGATGATGTAGTCGATGCCGAGCATATCGTTCTCGGGGAACATAATGCCCGCGTCTACAATGAGAATATCACCGCCAAATTCATAGGCGGTCATATTCTTGCCGACCTCTCCAAGCCCCCCCAGAGGGATGATCTTCAATTTTTCTTTCTTACTCATTTTTTTGTAGTACCTCGATTTTCAAAAGGATATTATCCGCCATGGGCGGTTAAGTTCAACGTAGAAAATGACCCCGGCCAGAATTTCCGCCGGGGTGTTTACGTGTTACATGGGTTATGCTACACAAAACTGCCAAAGGCAGGGAAAGTCAACGTTGCGTATAAGAGTATAGCAGGGCGGGGATGAATTGTCTAGCCCGCGTTCTGGCGTTTTTGGCGTTCCATTAGCAGGCTGAATTGCAACCGCTTTTCCTCCGCTACCTTCAATAGATGCCGGCGCCTGGCAGAATCTTTCGTCTCCTGTGCCTGCTCTTTTAGCTCGGCAATTTCCTTGAGCAGTTCGGCCTCTTGCGGCAAAATATCCGCGCTCTTCAACATCGAGTAGGCCAGGCGCAAATCCTCGGGTGTGTTGAAATACGCTGAAAGATCGAGCGGCTTTCCCTCGCCGCGCAGATTGTCGAATTCGCCGCGTTCCATGGCGTCGCGGATGATCTGTTCGATGGCGGGCATATCTCCATTTTACCCAAAATTGGCTCCATCTACACCATTTCTGAACTACCTGTATTTATAACCACACATCAAAGGAGAAGACATGCAGACCAAACCCATTTTCATTGGATTCGCCGCCGCAGTTGTTATTCTCATTGTTGCGGCCGCCTCGTTTTTTGCGGGACTCTACCTCGGCCAGCGCGGCTACGTTGCAGACCTGGAGTACCAACCCCAAAATAGCGGACTCCCCGCTGGAAATTCGCCTCAATCCGGACCCTTCGGCGGCGCTCAGGGCCAGCCTCAGGCCGGCCAGCCCAATCCGGGCGGAATCAACCCTGACGGCGGACCTCCCGGAGCGCCTTCCTGGCCGCCTGATGTGATGGGACAATTTGTCTCGCGGACAGCGGACACCATCACGGTGGCAGGTCCGAAGAGACAGTTTGGGATTTCGATTAACGCCGACACGCTTTATACAGATGAGGCTGGCAATCCCATTGACCCTTCCATTCTTCAGTCTGGTGACACAATCGCTATTTTTGGCAGGGACATGGCAACGCTCATTATGCGTCTGCCTCCGCGCCCAGGCGCGCCGTAAACACTCGCCATCCAGAGCGGAACGAAGTGAAGTCGAAGGACGGGTCAAATGCGCAAGCGCTTTTCCGCGTACTTGCCCTTCGACTGCGGGAATACCCTCCGCTCAGGGCAGTGGTTTGTAGATGAACATGCGTTAGAATCGAGGCATGTCCCTTTCCCCTGATTTTATCCACGAACTGAAAAGGCGCTTCATGGGCGACGTCCGTTTAGACGCCGCCTCGCGCGTTCTCTATTCCACCGACGCGTCTATTTATCAAATTGAACCATTGGGCGTGGCTATTCCCAAAACGCAGGATGACCTGCACGCCGCGGTGGAACTGGCCGCCAAATATCGCGTTCCTATTTTGCCGCGCGGCGCGGGATCTTCGCTCGCGGGACAGGCCATCGGCGAAGCATTGATCCTCGATTGCTCGCGCTGGCTGGATAAGATTGTCGAGATTGATCCCGAATCCCACTCCGCGATTGTCGAACCCGGAGTCGTTCTCGCGGACTTGAATCGCGCCGCCGCGAAGCATGGATTGATGTTCGGTCCTGACCCTGCCTCCGCCGAACGCGCCACGATGGGCGGCGTCATCGGCAACAACGCCACGGGCGCGCACTCCATTTTGTATGGGATGACAGCGGACCATCTACTTTCGGCGGATGTGATTTTGAACGATGGGAGTTTGGAGAGATGGGGGGAAATTACGAATAATGAATTAGGAATTAGGAATTATGAATTAGGAAACAGAAGATTCGTTTCGTCGGTTTTGGAGATTCGCGAGAAATACGCTGAGGCAATCAAGCAGAACTTTCCCCATTCCTGGCGAAACTCAGCAGGGTATCGGCTGAATTATCTTTTGCCGTGGAGCCCGTCTGTACCGCCACAGTGGATTGGGAACGCATATCCCGCCAACCTTCAACCCTTCGACGTCGCTCAGGGCAAGCCTTCAACTTTAAACCTTGCACCTCTCCTCGCTGGCTCTGAGGGGACTCTTGCCGTCGTCCGCCGCGCGACGGTGAACCTCGTCCCGAAGCCGAAACACACTATTCTGGGAATCCTCGCCTACGACAGCATCCCTGCCGCATGTGACGATGTGCCGCGCCTGCTGGAATTCCGCCCCAGCGCAGTGGAATTGATTCCGCAGATGATTCTTCGTCTGGCGCGCGGTGTCCCTGCGTATGCGTCTCAGATGGGATGGTTGATGGGCACCCCATCAGCAGTTTTGGTTATTGAATTTAGCGGCGATCAATCTGAAGTCCTGCGCACGAACGTGGAGCGGATTGGCAATCCGCTTTACGTTGCCGAATCCCCCGAAGATCAAGCCCGCGTCTGGAACGTCCGCAAGGTGGGCTTGGGAATTTTGGATTCGCGCCCGCAGGCCGCGCGTCCCGTGGCGTTCATCGAAGATTGCGCCATCCCCGTCAAAAAACTGGGCGAGTTCGTGCGCGAGATCGAGCGGATTCTTGCGGCGCACGGCACGGAGGGTGGAATTTACGCGCACGCCTCCGCGGGTTGTTTGCATATCCGTCCCGTCCTAAATCTCAAAACTGGCGAGGGCGTGCGTTCGATGCGGAGCGTTGCCGAACAAACATTGGCGTTGACCCTGCGTCTTGGCGGTTCGATGAGCAGTGAACACGGGGATGGGATTGTGCGCGGCGAGTGGCTGAAGCAGACCTATGGCGAAGATGTGATCGAAGCCATGCGCGCCTTGAAGGAAGCCGCCGACCCGCACAATATTTTGAATCCGCACAAGATGTTCGATGCGCCGCTAATGGATTCGCATTTGCGTTATGGTGAGAAGTATTCTGCGCAGGCATGGGAATCCCCGTTGGATTTTTCCCGTAACGGCGGACTGGTGACGGCCATCGAGCAGTGTAACGGTCAGGGAGTGTGCCGCAAGT
>JAYRVQ010000527.1:0-7886 GCA_041918465.1 Anaerolineales bacterium | reverse complement strand
TACGGCCGCCGCGGCCAAAGTGAACATTGACCAGCTTTATCTGCCGAAAGATGCGATGGCGCTGGTACGCGAGACAAGCACCACCAAGTTTGACTCAACGGTTGAAGTACACATTCGTACCGGGCTGGATCCGCGTCAGGCCGACCAGCAGGTGCGTGACGTAGTTGTACTCCCGCACGGACTCGGCAAGACGGTACGCGTGCTCGTCTTCGCGGCCGGTGACGGCGCTGCCGCCGCTCGCGCCGCCGGGGCTGATCTTGTTGCTGACGATGAAGAGACGCTGAAGAAGATCGAAGGCGGTATGCTCGATTTTGATGTGGCGATTGCCACACCTGACATGATGGGCAAAGTGGGCCGTCTCGGACGCGTGCTTGGTCCGCGTGGCTTGATGCCGAACCCGAAAGCCGGGACGGTTGTTCCACCTGCCGATCTTGGCCGCGCCATTCAGGAATCGAAGGCTGGGCGCGTGGAATTCCGTCTCGACAAGACATCTAATATCCACGTTTCTGTTGGCAAGGCTTCGTTCGACGCCGACAAACTGTACGAAAATTTCACCGCGCTGATGGACGCCCTGCGCAAGGCTCGCCCGTCTGGAGCCAAGGGTGTGTACCTCAAGCGCATCACGGTCGCGACCACCATGGGACCTGGCATCAAGATCGATCCCAACGCGGCTCAGGCATTGGAGGAAGGCGAATAAGATTCGCTTAACTTAAATCACCACTTCGCCTAAGACGGCGGGCGTCCTTTGATTGCGGGTTTCATCCGCACAGGGCTTAATTTCCTGCTCAGGTGGAGACTGAATGCAATAATCCCTCATGGGTTGCAAAAAGTCTTTGCCGCGAAGCGTGTGGCAAAGACTTTTTACGAAAGGAGGTGATTGTCCTTTGGCCATTTCTAAACAGCGCAAGGAAGATGTGCTGACCCAGTATGCCGACTGGCTGAAACGCAGTCAGGCTGTGATTCTGGTGGAATATACCGGCGCGAAAATGAAAGACCTGGATGCGATCCGCGCCAAGGTCCGTGACGCGGGTGGTGAATTCCACATTTTGAAGAATACACTGGCGAAGCGCGCTTTGGAAGCCAGCGGCATGACTGTGCCGGCTGGCCTGCTCGAAAAGAGTACTGCGGTCTCGTTTGCATTTTCGGATGTGGCGGCGACTGCCAAGGCGTTGAGCGAAGTTACAAAAGGCATGGAGTTTGCCAAAGTTAAAGGCGGCTTCATGGGCGGACAGGCTTTGAACGCGTCCCAGGTGAAAGCCCTGGCTGACCTGCCACCGCTGCCAGTTTCGCGTGCCCGTCTGCTGGGCGTTCTGCAAGCCCCGGCTGGCAAATTGGTCCGCACGCTGGCTGAACCCGCACGCTCACTGGCGTCTGTGTTCCGTGCCTACTCTGAAAAACCCGCCGCGGCTTAATCCCGCGATGACGATGCAAGTCGTACACCCGAAAATCAACTACTCACAAGTAAGGAGTTTGTAAACAATGGCTGCTAATTTCGAAAAACTGGTTGAGTCTCTGAGCGAACTGACTGTGCTCGAGGCCGCCGAACTGGTCAAGATGCTCGAAGAGAAGTGGGGCGTTTCTGCCGCCGCTCCTGTGGCGATGATGGCCGCTGGCGGCGCTGCCGCTGCCGCTGAGCCCGTCGAAGAGAAGACTGAATTCGATGTGATCATCAAGGATGCCGGTCCCAAGAAGATCGAAGTCATCAAGGTCATCCGCCAGTTGACCAATCTCGGTCTCGGCGAGGCCAAGACCCTGGCCGAAACTGCCGGTGGCAAGGTTCTTTCCGCGGTGGGCAAGGATGCCGCTCACGATGCGAAGAAAAAACTCGAAGAAGCCGGTGGCGTGGTCGAACTCGCCTAAGGTTTGTTCGTGAATCAAAAACGACCGTTCTTCAGGACGGTCGTTTTTGATTCTAATCATTTTTTGAAAGGCACTTACTGGCGATTCATTTTCCTAATCACCATCACTACCTTGCCTTTGATCTCCAATTGACGGTTCTTGGAGATGTGGATGGATTTCATGGTTGGGTTGGCTGGCTTGAGAGTATAGCCATCCTTTTCTTTGAAGAAATACTTCAGGGTTGCTTCATTATTCTCCGGAAGCCAGATGGCCACCATTTCACCGTTGCGGGCTTCCATAGCAGGTTTCATCACCACGATATCGCCATCGTTGATCATGGCATCTATCATCGAGTCTCCCTTGACTTCGAGGGCGAATAGATCGTTGCCTTTTTCTTTGGAAGGCAGGAGGCTGCGAGCGATATCCACTGCATTGGCTTCGTTTTCAGTTAAAAATGTTACGCCAGGTTGAAGATCGGGGAGGGGGAGACCAGCCGCGATCGGGCCGAGGATGGGAATGCGCAGGAGATCGCCTACTATCTGTATTACTTCCTTGACTTTGTCTGTCAAGCGCAGGCCGCGCGAGATGTGATCATCCCGAATGATGAAGCCGCGCCGTTCGAGCTGGTCAAGATCGTAGTTGACAACAGAAGTGGAGGAAATTCCCGCCTTCGAGCAAATCTCACGAATGGAGGGGGGGCGGTTGAACTTGGCCTGATAATCGGCCAGGAATTGCAGGATTCGAATGTGTTTTTCGCTTAACTCTTCGCTTCGTTTACGTACCATCATTTAGCAACCTCCTGAGCCATTACTCGCTCATTTGTGCTATGAATATTACCTGAACATGCGTTCTGTGTCAAGCGTTTGATGTAATAAAAAACGAACGGCCATGCTGTCCGTCAAGCGCTAAACCCAGGTTCGATTTCGCATCCAGCGGTACATCAGGATGGGGGTGATAACCATCGCGAGAATCACGAGGAAAAAAACAGGTTTTTGCATTACTTCCCAAATTGCATCGTCAGGATGAGGCAGGAAAAAGTTCATGCCAAAGACGCCCGCAATGAACGAGAGAGGCATAAAGAGGGTGGTGATGATCGCCAGGGTTTTCATCACTTCGTTCATGCGGTTGTTGATGACGGATAGGTAGGTGTCCAGCGCACCGCCCACTAGGTCGCGCATGGTCTCGTTCAGATCGTGCAGGCGGACGAGGTGATCATAGATGTCGCGGAAGAAGATACGATCTTTGCGGTCAATCACGGCGTAATCATCGCGCGCCAGTTTATTGAGGACTTCGCGTTGGGGGAGCAGGATACGTCGCATAGCCAAAAGGACGCGCTTGAGCGCGAAGAGACGTTCCAGTGTTCGCGGGGTGGGATGGTCAAAGACCTGGTCTTCGATCTCATCAATTTCCTCGTCAATGCGCTCCACGATGGGCATGTAATTTGTTACCACATTGTCTATGATTTTATAGAGCAGGTGGTCGGCGCCCTCGTGCAGGGGACGCTGGTCGCGTTCAATGGAGGCCAGCGTCGCGTCGATGGCGGGAACCGGCAGGTCATGGTGCGTGACCACGTAGTTCGGCCCAAGGAAAATATCCAGTTCATCAATTTCTGTTTCCCAGCGACTCTTTTCCGCGCCGTTCAAATGCATGTAGTTCAGCACGAGATAGATGTAACTGCCCCAGTCGTCAATTTTTGGACTGTGTGTTTCCTGCAAGGCGTCATCTATGGCGAGAGGGTGAAAGCCAAAGGATTCTAGAATGGGCTGGCAGGTTTCGGTTGGCTCACTGGCAAAATCCACCCACAGCACGCCGCGTCGGGCGCGAAATGCTTTTATAAGGGAATCAGGCTTGAGGTCCGTTTGAAGCGGCTTTCCAGGTTGAAAAAAAACAGTTCGGATCATGCGTCCTCCAAAGGAATGAAGCAAGTTTTGTATAATATATCAATAAGCCTTGACAATTTTGAATAAATCACTATAATATATTTAGATTTCAAAAGAATAGTTCAGAAATATTGAATTCGGAGGAAAAATGCATCCAGCACTTACACGCTGTCCCGTCTGTCGTAACGAGATGAACGTTACGCGCCTGCATTGCGCCTCGTGCGACACGGTAGTGGAAGGCCGTTTCACTGCCGGGCATTTTGCCAATCTCACTTCGGAACAACTCGATTTTATCCTGACTTTTGTGCGGGTGGAGGGGCGACTCAATCGTATGGAAACTGAACTCGGTCTGTCGTATCCCACCATTCGCAACCGCCTGCACGAGATCATCCGCGCTCTCGGTTACGAGCCAGGCAAGGATGAGACGCCCGAAGTCACCGATGATAAACGCCGTTCTGTGCTTGAAGAATTGGATGCCGGCAAGATCAGTGCCGACGACGCCATGCGTATTCTTCGCGGAGAGGAGAGTTAGCCATGCTCAAGAAAACCATGCAGGTTGGTTCCGCCGTCAAAATCCACGTTACCCAGGCGCCGGGTGACCTGCGTGTGACTGGCTGGGACCTTGAAGAAATTTCAGCCAAAACCGATGGCGATGTATTGGACATTCAGCTCAACGACAATGAAGTGACGGTCGCCTGTGACAGCGACCTGATTCTCAACATCCCGCGCCGCCTCGCTCTGGACATTGAGGCTGTTTCCGGTGACGCAGATGTGCGCGAACTTCCGGGCGGGGTTACGCTCCGCGAGGTTGAAGGTGACCTGTCTCTGCGGATGGTTGGCGCGGCCTCCATTGGCACGGTGATGGGCGATGTGGAAGCCCGCGAAAGCGGTCCGTTGACAATTGACTCGATGCAGGCGGATCTGAGCATCCGTGGCGGCAAAGGCGATCTATCAGCCCGCTCCATTGAAGGGGATGTTTCGCTGAATGAGATTCAGGGGAATGTAAACCTGGATTCAGTCATGGATGACCTGTATGTGCGCGGTGTCAATGGGAATCTAAATGCCCGCGTGGAAGGGGACGCGGTCTTGTACCTGCAACCAGCGGAAGGCCGCGCCATCAACGTGACAGCCGAGGGCGATATTCTTCTGCACATGTCTGCACGCGCCAGCGCGGCGCTCACGTTATCCGCAGGTGACGCGGATGATATTCGTGTGGAGATGCCCGGTGTGCCCAAGCGCGATGGTACGAACCCGCGTGCTGTCGTTTTGGGGAGCGGCGGCGCGGCTATCAGCCTGAAAGCCGAAGGCGATGTGATGGTGACCAGCCGCGAATCCGATTGGGAGTCTGCGGCGGAATTTGATTTTGGCGGCAGTTGGCCCCTGCCCGAGGATTTTTCTGAGCGCATCAACCGCCGTGTGCAAGACGTTACGCGTCGCGCGGCTGAACGCTCTGAGGCGGCCATGCGTCGCGCGGAGGACAATATGCGCCGTGCAGAGGATAATATGCGCCGCCAGCATGGACGCAGGTTCTCGTTCAACTGGTCGAGTGGACGCGGCGGCGCGCCCTCAGCTGTCCCGCCTTCTGAGCCTGTCTCAGAGGAGGAGCGCATGACCATCCTGCGCATGTTGCAGGAGAAAAAGATCACATCCGAGGACGCGGAGAAACTGCTGTCAGCGCTGGAGGGAGGTGGATAATGTCTTCTGAGGAACAACGCCGTATTTTGAAGATGGTGGAGGATGGGAAGATTTCCGCTGAAGAGGCGATGACTCTCATCCGCGCCATCGAGCAGGATTCCGCTGAGGCGGAGATGGAAGTCGTTGAGGCCGCGCCCGGCCCGGGGTCCGGAACGACCGATACGTCAGAGTTCGAAGAGGTCGCGGCGCGTGCCCATCGTTTTTCGAAAATCCCGCTTTGGATTGGCGTGGGCATCACCGTGTTGTTTGCAGGGTTGATGTATTGGGCTCAATCGAGTTCGGGATTTGGATTCTGGTTCTATTGCCTGACCTTCCCGTTCCTGTTTGGCGTTTTTATCGTCGCGCTTGCTTCGGGAACCGGAACTTCGCGCTGGCTGTATGTGGACATACATCAGCGGCCGGGGGAAAAACCCGAACACATTACACTAGGGTTTCCGGCACCGCTTGGATTGGTGAGTTGGTTCTTTAGGAATTTCGGGCATCACCTGCAAGGCATGGATCGCGAGAAGGCCAGCGGAATCGCAGAAATGATCCGCATGACCGCCAAATCAAAATCGCCGTTGATCGTGAATGCGCAGGATGATGAAGACGGTGAACGCGTTGTAGTTTACATTGGATAACGAGGTGTGATATGACGACAGCAGAAGAACGAATCAAAATTTTGAAGATGATCGAGGAGGGTAAGATCAGCGCCGAGGAGGGCGCCAAACTTCTCGCGGCTCTGAGTGAGGGACGCCGCGTAGGACCGGGCATGCTCCCGCCGCGTCCGCCGGGTGGTGCGCGCCTTTTGCGCGTGCGCGTCACCGATGTACGGAGTGGACGCTCGAAGGCTTCGGTGCAGATTCCCCTCGACCTGGTGGATGCGGGCATCAAGATCGGCGCACATTTTGCCCCCGAAGTGCAAGGCATGGATTTGAACAATCTAATGCAGGCCATCCGGTCCGGCATGACCGGTAAGATCATTGATGTGGTTGATGAAGAGGACGGCGAGCACGTGGAAATTTACGTGGAGTAAACTGTCTTTTTTATTTTCTACCTGTCGCGCGCGGGGAACCAGCGTGTGTATTTGTTTTAACCGAAACGGGACGGCATGGTGCCGTCCCGTTTGATTCGCAAGGATATGTTAGTGCGTATGCAATTCCCCCGGCATCCTAGATAAACGATTTGATCAGGATGTCGAAAACCGTGGCGCCGATCACTTCGAACGATACCTCGGTCAAAATGTTGCTGACGATGGGCCAGTATTTCTTTTTGAATTTTGGCAGGTTCCCTTTCACCGGGGCCACTTTATCACGACCGCCTTTGTGAAGCCATTCGTCCACGCTGGCAGGGGATTCCTCTTCACCGGGGGCGGTCATGATCTCCCGCAGGATCCAGCGTTCCAGGCTGGGAGAGAACAGTGCATATTTTCCATCTGTCTCCACTACCATTCCGCGCTTTCCCAGCGTGACCACATCCAAATGGGAGCGCGGGTTCATCTTTTGCAGGCGTTCCGCATGCGTAGTCCCCTTTTTTGCTTTTTCCTGGTTGAGCGCCAGGATGCCCAGCAGGGTGATCTTTTCGCTGTCGGTGCAGTGACTCCACAGGTAGGAATAGTGCGGGTCGGCTTGCTGGTCAAAGTCTGCGACGACGCGCTCGAAGAGTGGACGAGCGCGCAGCCCCTGGGATTTTGCCTCCACGAGATAATGTCCCGCGATCTGGAGGAAGAATGGCTGTCCGCCGCCGAGGCGCAGGATGAATTCCTTCTCCTCGGGTGCAAACGCCTCCTCGAGACTGGATAGGTATCCGTCCACGAGAGAAGCGGCATCATATATTGGGAACGGACGCAGGACCACGTTGGCAAAAATGTTGAAAAATGGCGATCCCTTAATTTCATCCGAGTGACACAGGTCTACCAGTTCGCGGCGGGTGGCAGGCAGGAGCGCCACGCCGTGATGGATGGCGAGGGCACGCAGTCCGCCGAAGAAATCGCCTTTGAAGTTGGGATTCTGGGTGACGTATTCAAACTCGTCCATCATCAACACAACGGTCAGGCCTTTATCTTGCGATGCCTGGAACAGGTCTTCAAGGTCGAACAGGTCGAAATGATCGCGTTCGCTCAATTTCTCGATGGCGGGTTTTAGGCTCTCGTCGCAAATCGATCGGGACATTTTTTTGAGAACGCGTTGCCAGAAGCGCGTGGGTGTGATGTCGGTCAGTCCCTGGAAGTCCACATAGACGAGGCAGAACTTATCGGACGCGAGTCCGAGCCGCGCGCTGACCTCGGGATGGTTGAGGTGATAAAGGAGCGACGTTTTGCCGATGCGCCGCTCGCCGATAATGGAGGTGGATTCGTGCGCCGAGGAGAGCAGGCGGTTCGTGATCTGACGGATTTCCGCCTCTCGTCCGTGGAAGCGGGCGGGGTCTTTGATGGGGTTGCCGAAGGTGAAGGGATTCATCCATGCTCCTGTGATTCAAATTCATGTATTTGTT
>JAYRVQ010000526.1:0-4662 GCA_041918465.1 Anaerolineales bacterium | reverse complement strand
TCGAGCATCGCATCCCGTTCTTTGGGAGAGATGGGGATGTAGGTCATATTAGTCTCCTAGTCTTCTGGTCGGCTAGTCGCCTAGTCCATTGTTCGAATTGACTAGCAGACAAGAAGACGAGCGGACAAGTGGACTAATGAGCGCGATCCGCGCAATAGGCTTCGTACGCGGCCGCGTCCATCGCGTCGCCCGCGTTGCCGCCCTCGACCTTGACCATCCAGCCGTCGCCGAACGGATCGGTGTTGAGCGTCTCGGGTTTGTCGGAGAGACCCTTGTTGACCTCGGCCACTGTGCCTGAAGCGGACGCGAAAATTTCGGCGGAGGCTTTCACCGACTCGACCGAAGCGATGGCTTTACCGACTTCGACAGTATCGCCCGCTTCAACGAGGATTTCAACAAAGACAATGTCGGAGAGTTGATTCTGGGCGTAGTCGCTCAGTCCCATTTTGCCGCTGGCGGGGTCGAACCATTCATCGGACTTGGTGTATTTCAAATTGGCAGGGGTATTCATTTTTTGTCTCCTTGCGTGAAATGTTTGGCGAATCAAAAAAGGACACGCGAGTTTAATATCGCGCGTCCTCTGTAGTTTGACCTGAGAGATTAGCCTAGTCTTCAGGTCGGCTAGTCTTCTGGTCGGCTAGTCGGGAGGACTAGGAGACTACAGACTAGTTGACTGGCAGACTAAAACTTTACACCGTCGGTATCCCTAATGGGATTTTCCAGAGAGTGGCTATCGAGTGCAGGGTCCTTTTGCCTGAGAGTTTCATCTGGTTTCGCCTGATCCAGATTTGCACCTTCGGCGCTCTGTTATCCAGCAGTACAACTGCTGGATAACGAGTCTCTTCCCTGCAACCCGTTCAATTGTGGTGTGATTCTAAGGGGCAGGGAGGATGAAGTCAAGAGGACAAAGTTCCTCTTTTACGCCACCTTGCGTGGACGGCGCTTGGGCTTTTCGGGCGTCTCGGGCTCGACGGGTGCGGGCGTGGGGATTTCGGGGGCTGGGTCCACGGGGAGTGCGGGAACAGGCATCGGGTCCGCGCGAGGCGGAACAGGAGTCCCATTCAGGCGGGCAAAGTAATCCTTCACTGTCGAGTCGTTGTAGAAGATGAGGGCAAGAATGCCGACGATCAGCGAGAAGACGTTGCCAACGAAAATGGCGACGATCTCCCAGATGGCGATGGCCTGCGAGGGTTGGGCGGGTTGCGGCGGGTTCGCCAGCAGTTTGATGGCATAGGCGATCTCGAAGCCGCCAAGGATGATTGGGAAAAGTGGCACGGGGAAGCATAGCAGGCTGAGGCCGACTGTGCCGACGATGATGCTCACACCCCAGATGACGTTGAAGATGCCGTTGATGAGGGTCATCAGAGCGATTGCCATGACGAGGTTGGGTTTGTTTTGTGTATTGGTTTCCATTCAGACTCCTATTCTTTTCTGAGATGGTATACGCCGCGTTGAAGAATAGGTTGCGGAATCAAAAGAGCCTGCGCGCAGCAG
The DNA here is from genome assembly GCA_041918465.1 of Anaerolineales bacterium. Taxonomy (GTDB): domain Bacteria; phylum Chloroflexota; class Anaerolineae; order Anaerolineales; family Villigracilaceae; genus Denitrolinea. The sequence continues at coordinate 3,168 of JAYRVQ010000526.1, read as the reverse complement.
GCTCTTGAACAATTTGGGTTGGTTACGCCCAGCCCTGATTTTTGATGAAATCGCTGATGACGGGAATTTTGACTGCCTGTCCCTGGTAAGCTTGATAAGCCCAGTAGAGGAATACCAGCCATAGGATTGGAACGCACAGCCCACCAAAGCCCAGCGTGACGACCGAGATAATAATGGATACCACGATGAAGGCAAGGCTAGCAACAATGGACTGAACTGCATGGAATTTGACATAGGGACGCGCCTTTTTGTCTTCCATCAAAAGCGCAATAATGCCGACAAGTGGGGCGAAAACGTAGCTCAACGCGGCCCACAACTTGTCATCGCTGGTAAGTTCGGAATTGACGGGTTGCTCGGACATGTTACATTCTCCTTGTTTGAGTTTGGCTAATGTCCCGTATTTTACACCAAAACAGTCCACTTGCAATAAACAATGCTAGAATAGGACTCATGTCCACACGCATCGTTTTTATGGGGTCACCTGATTTTGCGTTGCCGAGTCTGCGCGCGCTCGCGTCGCAGTATCAAATCGTTGGCGTTGTGACACAACCCGACCGCGCTTCGGGACGCGGGCGCGAATTGAAAGCACCTCCCGTCAAATCCCTCGCGCTCGAATTAAATCTTCCCGTCATTCAGCCAGAAAAAGTACGCGCGCCCGAATCTATGACGCAGTTGCGCGAGTGGAATCCCGACCTCATTGTGGTGGCCGCGTTCGGTCAAATCTTAAAACCAGATATGCTGGATTTACCGCGCTTCGGATGTATCAACGTCCACGCCTCGCTTCTTCCGCGTTGGAGGGGAGCCGCGCCCATCAACGCCGCGATCCTGGCAGGGGATGAGGAAACGGGTGTGACTATCATGAAGATGGACGCCGGACTCGACACGGGACCAATGCTCGCGCAACGCTCCATCCGCCTCACGCGGGAGGATACGGCGGGTTCCGTTTTCGAGGCTTTGTCCACCCTGGGAGCGGACCTGCTCCTCGCGACCCTGCCCGATTACCTCTCTGGCAAACTGACGCCGACTCCGCAACCCGAAGAGGGCGTCACCTACGCGCCGATGCTGAAAAAAGAGGATGGCCGCCTCGATTTCACGCGTCCCGCGCAGGAGTTGGAGCGCCGCGTGCGCGCCATGAATCCGTGGCCTGGTGCGTGGTTCGAATATAACGGCGAGCCGCTCAAAGTCCTGAAAGCCCGAGCAGGTATTCTCTTCACGTACATGATCCAGTCGCCAGGGACGCGTCTGCTGGCAGGGAATCTGCCTGCGGTCATGACATCCAACGGCGCGTTGTTTTTGGAGGAAGTCCAACCGCCCGGTAAAAAGCCAATGGACGGAAAGTCCTTTTTGGCAGGTGGTCGCGAATGGAAGTGAAATCAACCCCGTCACAAATTTGTGACGGGGTTATAATTTAAGCGCGCACTCGAAATCCCACAAAAGGAGGTCCCATGGCTGAACAACCAAAAGGATGCGCTCGCACCACCGGCGCCGTAATGGGCGATAAACCGTCTGCCCCCGCGGCCGCCGAATCCCCCGAAAAAAAGGAGATGACTATGACTGCACGTGTTGGGCAAAAAGCCCCTGATTTCGAAGCCCCCGCCTATTATCAGGGCGGGTTTAAGAGTGTTAAATTGTCCGACTATTTAGGAAAATGGGTACTCGTTTGTTTCTACCCGGGTGATTTCACCTTTGTCTGAGCGACCGAAGTGTCAGCGGTCGCTGACAAATATCCTGAGTTGCAGAAGTTAGGGGCGGAAGTCATCTCTGTAAGCGTGGACAGTCACTTTGTCCACAAGATGTGGAACGATCATGAATTGACCAAGATGGTGGAGGGCGGCGTCCCCTTCCATATGGCCTCGGACCAGGCTGGGAATCTCGGCCGCGCCTATGGCGTTTGGGACGAGTCCCAAGGCATCGAGTTGCGCGGACGCTTCATCATCGACCCTGACGGTGTGATCCAGGCCATGGAAGTGATGACCCCGCCCGTCGGACGTAAACTGGCTGAGACGATCCGCCAGATCCAGGCGTTCCAGCACGTGCGTGCCAGCAAGGGAACGGAGGCCATGCCAGCGGGTTGGGAGCCAGGTGGGTTGACGCTCAAGCCGGGTCCAGATCTGGTTGGTAACGTGTGGAAGGTTTGGAAGCCTTCAATGGAGAAGTAAGATTTTAGTTGGGTTGATGGAGCAGGTGAGAGCCTGCTCCATTTTTTTGATGATATTGACTTGATCCGATTGCGTGGCTATAATAACAATGATAATCTATAAGGAATTATTCTCCATAATAAATAACCAATGACTGACCCACAAATCAGATTTGAGCAATTGATTACCAAACTCCGCGAGAGCGAATATCGCCTTACCCCACAACGGGTGGAGTTGATTCGTTTAATCGCCGCGAGCGAGGGTCATCCAAGCGCGTCGCATCTGTATAACCAGATCAAAGTTCAATTCCCAACCATGAGCCTCGCGACCGTTTACAAGACGCTTGACCTTTTGAAAGAATTGGGAGAGGTGCTTGAGATCGGCCTGCGCGACGACAGTCATTATGACGGTAACAAGCCTTACCCGCATCCGCATTTGATCTGCGTGAAATGCCAGAAGATCATGGATGGGGAATTGGATGGGGCGGTTCAGAACATCGTGCAGGAAGTTGAAAGAAATTTTGGTTTTCAAATCGTTAAACACCAACTGGACTTTTATGGGATCTGTCCAAATTGCCAAAGCAAAAGTTAATGCTCGAACCCGTCAACCAACGATCAACTGATTTCACAATAAAAGGAGAAAAAAATGAGCGACGAAAGCAAATGCCCTGTTCCTCACGCTGGCATGACCTCTGCCAGCCGCGGAACATCCAACCGCGAGTGGTGGCCCGATCAACTGAACCTGAACATTTTGCACCAGCACGCGCCCGCGTCCAACCCGATGGACCCTGATTTCGATTACGCCAAAGAATTCAAGAAACTCGACCTTGCCGCGGTCAAGAAGGATTTGGTTCAACTGATGACCGACTCGCAGGAGTGGTGGCCCGCGGACTGGGGTCACTACGGCGGACTAATGATCCGCATGGCATGGCACAGCGCGGGGACGTATCGCACATCAGACGGGCGCGGTGGCGGCGGAACTGGCAACCAACGCTTCGCGCCGCTGAATAGCTGGCCCGATAACGTTAATC
>JAYRVQ010000525.1:0-3342 GCA_041918465.1 Anaerolineales bacterium | reverse complement strand
TCAATGGCTGGCCTATGAAACCTACGACGGAAGCGATCTCGAAATCACCGTCCAATCGTTGACCGATCCCAACCAGCCGCCCACGCCCCTCACCGACGATCCCGCCGCGGACACTTCTCCCGCCTGGGCGCCACAGGGACGAAAGATCGCCTTCATCTCCAATCGAAATGGCAATCCCGAAGTCTGGCTGGCCGATCTCGACCAGACTGACGAAGGCCGTTACACAAATCTCAGCAATACATTGTTTGCCGCCGAACACCGTCCGCAGTGGGGAGGCAATCTCCTCCTGTGGATAGCGGAGGCGCAAACCATCGGCGTCAGTGGCGCGCACGTTTGGGATGCGGATCAGCCCGAACGTCCCGCGCGCTGGGTCGCCGATGCGGATTGGGCCGCGTGGGACTCGTCCGAATCATCCAACGAAGAATTGGCGACCATCCTAAACGGCCCGAATCAGGATTATCTCTCCGCTTCCTCCCTGGACGGAAACCTGCTTCTGCCTCCCGCGCGTTTACCCGGCCTCGTGCGCGGCCTGCTCTGGCTGACGCTTGACCTGCCCAACCCACCGGAATCCTACCGCGCCGCCTCGACAATGACCCCGCCCGGACTTTGGTTCCCGCAGACAACGCCGCTGGCCGAAGGCCCCGCACAACGCTGGACAGTGGTTTCCCTGCCCGATGTGCAGGCTCCTTATCCACAACTACACGATCAAGTTGACGAAGCCTTCGCGGCCTTGAGAGAGCGCGTCATCGAAGATGTCGGCTGGGACGCGCTTGCCAGTTTGCAAAACGCGTTCGTGCCACTAACCAGTCCGCTCGACCCCGGCCTCGGAAATGACTGGTTGTACACCGGACGCGGTTTCGCGCTGAACCCCCTGCTCACCAACGCGAGTTGGATGGTGTCGGTGCGCGAGGATGTCGGTCAACAGACCTTCTGGCGCATTTATCTCCGCGCACAGAATCAGGATGGCTCACAGGGACAGCCAATGCGCGATGCGCCCTGGGACTTGAGCGCGCGCTACAATCTCGACCCGCAGGCGTACGATCAGGGAGGTATGTACGCACCCATCCCGAAAGGCTACTGGGTGGACTTCACCGCTCTTGCCCTCGCCTATGGCTGGGAGCGGCAACCGTCCCTGCCCAATTGGCGCGCATATTATGGAGGGTCGCGTTTCACCGAATTTGTGCTGACGGATGGCCTGGACTGGTACACCGCCATGCTGGAAATCTATCCGCCTGAGATCATGGTGACGCCCACCCTGCGCCTGCCTCCCACACTGACGCCCACGCGCACTCCCATCCCCACGTTGACGCGCGGGCCATCTCCCACACCCACAAAGACATCCACGCCAACATCCACGCCATCGCCAACTTCCACGCCCACGCCTGTGCCATCAAATACGCCGTTGCCATAGGCCGAGGGTGCGTCGCACCTGGATTAACGGATTCAACTTCAACGATGAACAAATCCCAATTTAGCGGTTCCACCTGCCGGCACTGGTGCGACGCACTCCTAACGCTGTTACTTCTCACCTCCTGCGCACCTTCACTCGCAGTTGCAGAATCGACTCCAGCCGCCGCACCCATCGTCCAGACGGCGGCCCAGCCCGAGGTCCAGACAGAGACCGCCGCCCCGCTCCGGTTTGTGCTCCCCAGCCCGGGCGCGGAACCGGTTTCGGGCTGGCGTCCGCCACTTTATCCCGTCCCGTGGGCAGTTTCTTCCTATGATCATTTTTACTTCACCCGTCCCAATCCCGCAGACCAGGTGAATTGGCCACTGCCAGATTATCGCTACGGAGGGATTTTTTTTGAGGGGGTGGTACATACCGGCATAGATATTGACGCAAAGAATGGATCACCTGTGTTGGCGTCTGGCCCGGGGACGGTGCTTTGGGCAGGCTGGGGACTTTTCTCCGGCGCGCCTGACAACGATACCGATCCGTACGGTCAGGCAGTTGCCATCCGCCACGATTTTGGTTTTCAGGGAAAGCCGCTCTTCACCATTTACGCGCACATGTCAAAGGTGGAAGTGACTGTCGGCCAGCATGTGGAGACCGGGGAACTGCTGGGACTGGTGGGAGAGACCGGCAATACCACCGGACCGCATCTGCATTTTGAAGTGCGGCTGGAGTACAACTCCTTCCATCACACACTGAACCCGGAACTCTGGCTCTCCCCGCCGCAGGGATGGGGCGTGCTGGTGGGACAGCTGAACCAGGAAAATGGTGAACCTCTACGCACATATCCGGTCAGGGTCATTTCCGAGGAAACCGGCAGGGTGCGTGAAATCCGCACGTATGGGACAGGCGCGACCAATCCCGATCCGTATTACAAAGAGAACATGGTTTTAAGCGATCTGCCCGCAGGGCTGTATCGCATCAGTTTGTATTACGCGGAACGCGAGCAACAATTCTGGGTGCAGATCTACCCCGGCCAGGTGACCTACTTCACGTTCAAGGTTGGCTCCGGATTCAAACTTGCGGGTCCGCCCACTCCCGCGCTGGACTTTGTCCCCACCACGCCAACTCCCACACATACCAAGCGGCCGCGGTAACAGACCACGCCCTTGACTACTCGAACATCTGTGCTATACTCCCGTCCACCAATCGTTGCTGGAACTTTACATCTGGAGAAGAATCATGGCTCGCAAATCAACCCAAGCAAAAACCATTGCATCTGGCCCAGTAATGGACGAAGGCAAGAAAGCAGTCCTCGACAAGGCTGTCGGCGACATTCTCAAACGCTACGGCGACGGCTCCATCATGCGCCTCGGCGAAGCCCACACCATGGCTACTGAAACCATCCCTACTGGCTCGCTCTCGCTCGATATCGCCCTCGGCGTGGGCGGAGTCCCGCGCGGCCGCATTACCGAGATCTATGGTCCCGAGTCCTCGGGCAAGACCACCCTCTGTCAGCACATCGTGGCCGAGTCCCAAAAGATGGGCGGCACAGCCGCGTACATTGACATGGAACACGCCCTCGACCCCACCTACGCGGCCAAGTGTGGCGTGGATATTGACAACCTGCTCGTCTCACAACCCGACACCGGCGAACAGGCACTGGAAATTGTGGAGACCCTCGTCCGCTCCGGCGGCGTGGACATTGTGGTGGTCGACTCGGTCGCGGCGCTCGTTCCCCGCTCCGAGATCGAAGGCGACATGGGCGACGCGACGATGGGCGTGCAAGCCCGCCTCATGTCGCAAGCTCTTCGCAAACTGAGCGGCGCGATCAACCAGACCAAGACCACCGTCATCTTCACCAACCAGTTGCGCCAGAAGATTGGCGTCATGTTCGGCAATCCCGAAACTACCACGGGCGGCAACGCACTCAAGTTCTATGCATCCGT
>JAYRVQ010000524.1:0-2969 GCA_041918465.1 Anaerolineales bacterium | reverse complement strand
TCTTTTTGCATGAGACGTTTTATGCGCTGATGCAGGGTTACGACGCGGCGGCCATGCAGACCGATGTTCAGGTGGGTGGCACGGATCAGTTGTTCAATATTATTGTCGCAGGGCGCAAGTTACAGGAGGCGCTGGGGCAGAAGCCGCTGGTCGGGGTTATCTGTGGGATTTTGCCCGGAACAGACGGCGTGCAGCGCATGTCAAAGTCCACAGGGAATGTCATCCCGATCAATTCCAATGCCGACGATATGTATGGCAAGGTGATGTCGATCCCCGACCTGGCGATGGGAACATTTTTCCGGCTGGTGACGCGCTTCGGTCCGCACGAAATTGATGAAATCGAGAAGTCGCTCGCTGCTGGAACTCTGCACCCGCGCGACGCCAAGATGAAATTGGCGCGCGAGATCGTGTCTATTTTTCATGGGGAGGCGGGAGCCGACGCGGCGCAGGAGAATTTCGTCCGCACATTCCAGCAGAGGGAGACTCCCGATGAAATGGCGGAATACAGCCTCAAGTCTGGGCAGACCGTGTTGGACGTCCTGATCGATGCGGGGCTGGCAGAGAGCAAGAGCAAAGCGCGGGCTTTGATCGATCAGAAGGGGGTCCGTCTGGACGGTAATACGCTGGAGAGGGCGGACGCTCCATTCCCACACGCAGGTGTGTTGCAGGTGGGGAAGCGCCGTTTTCTGCGGATTAAATAGTAAAACCGGGATGGGCTTTTGTGCTCATCCCGGTTTTACTCTGTCTCTGAGATCATTTCGAGGAAAATGTTTACAATTCTCGGGTCGAAGCGCGTACCAGACTCTTTTTTGATGTATTCGATGGTGTTCGCGCGGGACCATGTTTTTCGGTAGGGGCGGTCTGAGAGAAGGGCATCCCATACATCCACTACGGAAAATATTCGGGCGGCTAGTGGTATTTCCTCTCCTTTAAGTCCATGCGGATAACCGCTCCCATCCCATTTCTCGTGGTGGCAAAGGGGGATGTCGAGGGAGGGACGCAGATAAGCGATGGGATAGAGGAGATCGTAGGCGTATTGCGGATGCTTGCGCATCTGTTCCCACTCAGACTCATCCAAGGGACCTGTTTTTCGCAGTATCTGGTCGGGGACACCCATTTTGCCGATGTCGTGGAGTAGCACACCTCTTCGAATGTGTGTGATCTCGCTGTCGTTGATGTTCGTGCGGCGCGCCAGGCGGATTGTCAAATCGGTGACGCGTTGTGTATGTCCCTGAGTTTCCTTGTCGCGTAGTTCAAGAGCCTTGCCCCAGCCTTCCAATGTGGTGTCGTAGGCAAGAGAGAGTTCCTGATTGGAACGCTGGAGATTTTCGAACATTTGGGAGTTGTCGATGGCAATAGCGGCCTGGCCTGCTATGGTTTGGATGAATTCAAGCCAGTCGTTATCTGGGGTGAAAGGAACGCGGAAGAAAGTCTCGAGTACTCCTTTAACCTGTCCTTTGCCGAGGAGGGGATAACCCAGATAGGTGGTGAATTTTTCCTCGGCCAGCCAGGTCATGTGAGAGTATTCATCTGACTGTGCCAATCGCTGGATGTGAAGCGGTTGACGGGTAATGACAATTTTACCTGCCGGCCCCTCTCCTATGCGGAATTGTCGTTGTACAAACCCGCCTTGGAATCCCAGTGCGGCGATCGTCTCAAGGGTTTGTAGATTGGGGTTGTATACTAGGATGGACATGGCGTCTGCGCGGAGTTGTGAGGCGGCGTTGTCCATCAGGATGTTGAGAGTTACTCGCAGGTCCAGGCTGGAGGCGATGGCGGTGTCCACATCCCGTAGGGCGGTCAGGCGTCGGATCTGGTTTTCGCTTTTTTCATGCAGTTGTGCATTGTCAATGGCGATGGCGGCCTGATTGGCATAAGCGCTGACGAGACGGATGTGTTCATCGGTGAAATATTCGTCCACTGTGCTGTCTACGGAAAGCATTCCGATTACTTCGCCGTGTGCAATGAGCGGCGCTCCCAGCCAGGAACGGATATGGTTGTGCGGCTCCTGATAGAATGATTCGAAGGTGTCGGCCGCATTGTTCAGAATGACAGGCCGGCGTTCCTGGATCACGATGGTGTTGGGGTTGTTGCCCGGGACGGAGAATCGCAATCCCAGGATGGATGATTCCGATTGCCAGCCGCGGCCGCCAACGATCTCCAGGTATCCTTCTCGCAGGAGTTGGATGGATGCGCTGTCATATTTTAAAACCCGGGCCAGTTGGTCGAGAATCAATTCAATGGAGCGACCTTGATCCAGCGTAGTGGCAACAATGGCGGTTGCTTCACGCAAGGTTTCCGCTTCCCGCCGACGCTGTTGCTCTGCTTCAAAGAGACGGGCGTTTTCAATTGCAACGGCGGCTTGTTGGGCCAGGCTGCTGAGAAACTCCAAATCGGTCGATTTGTATTCCAACCCGGTTCCAACGCGCCAAACTGCGAGCAGTCCCGTCAGTTGTTCTTTTAGCAGAACAGGGACCCCCATGATATGTTCGTAAGGTAATGATTCAGTCCCTTTGATCGTGATGGCGCGTGAATCTGTAGCGGTATCGTTGACAATTTCTCCATGCTTTTGCATGGCAATATTTCCCAAGATTCCAAATCCCAGTCGGATGGGGTCACTCTTAATTTCAACTTCATCCACCCCTATCGCGGCTATTGCCCTAAGTTCGGAAGAATTCTCTTCAATCAGGTAAACAGCGCTTGTTTCTGATCTCAGCAGTTCTCTGGCGTAGGATGCAATTCTCTGAAGCACTATATCCAGTTTTAGTGTGGAGGAGATGTCCCGTCCCACTTCCGCGATCGCGGCAGTCTCTTGCGCCCGGCGCAAAGTCTCTTCAAACAGGCGGCCAGATTCTATTGCGATGGAGGCTTGATGTGCAATGCTGACCAGGAAATTTAATTCCGACTCGCTGAACAGGCCGTTTTTTCTCAGCCTCCACGCATTCATGGCGCCAATATTTTTTCCTCTC
>JAYRVQ010000523.1:0-1784 GCA_041918465.1 Anaerolineales bacterium | reverse complement strand
CAGTGTGGCGTGTGCGAGCGCGTCTTCGCCAAACGCGAAGGAGACACGAGGCAGGCCGTAGTTGCCGGTGTTGGCGAACGCGGCAGTGAGCAGGACGGCGGTCATCGTCAGCCGGTCGAGACGGGCGAGGCGTCCGATCAGGAGCGTCAACGCGGACATGACCGCGAACACCGCGAGACAGAATCCCATCGTGCGCGCCATCTCGCTGAGTGGAAGTTCGTTGTGGATCAGGAGGTCAAAAACCAGCACCGGGCTGAAGAGATAAAAAATGACGCGCCCCAGACTGCGTGAGTCGATGTGGAGGGCGCGTCCGAGCAAAAAACCTGCCGCGCCGAGAGTCAGCACAGGCAGGAGGTTATTGGCGAAAGTGGTGATGAGGTCGGTGAGAGGCATGGAGGATGACACCATCGTCCTGAGCGGAGCGACGAGTGTTTTTCGAGGAGCGAGGTCGAAGAACAGATTACATGTGCAAGTATTGTTCCACGAACCTATTCTTCTACTACGGGACGGACGAACAATGCCCTCCGCTCAGGGCATTGAGACTATAGAGAATTACTTTTTCTTCTTTCCACTCTTTGATGCCTTTTTTAGCGCGGGCTTTTCTTCTTCCTCTTCTTCCAACTTTTCCAGTTCGTCCAACTCGACCAGGTCCTCGTCTGGGTCTATGGCGAGGAAATCGAACTGTTCAAGGTCTTCGGTGAAAGATAAATTGGCGAGCGCGTCTTCGAGGAACGCGGTCTCGTCATCGTCATCGGTCTGGTCAAGCAGGTTTTCGAGATAGGTGCGGACGTCTTCGCCGCCAACCTGCGAAAGCGACCAGATGACGGCAGACAGGATCGTGCTGTCATCCTCCTCGTCCAACATGCGGATGAGCGGAATGCGCGCGGCGGGGAGCATCAACTCGCCCGCGGCTTTGACGGCCTCGAGACGCACATTGCGGTCCTCGCTCAGCAACATGCGGATGACCGGTTCCGACCAGCGCTCATCGCTGGAGCGTCCCATGGCGATCAACGCGCTGGCCTGCCAGTCGGGGTCTTCGCGTTCTATGGCGGACTCGATCAGCGCGGGGACTTCGTCACGCGAGGAGTAGCCCAGCGATTCGAGCGCGCAACGGCGGACCTCGGGATTGTCATCGCGCGAGGCAGCGAGAAGCGCGTCCTCGGCGCGGTGATGCGCGGATTCGGGAATCTCCTCCAGTTCGCCCAGATCCACGAACAGGTTAAGCACACGCGCGGCTTCGGCGCGCGCTTCGGGATCGGGGTCACTGGCGAGTATCTTTTCGTAAATGGGGAGCAGTTTCACATCTTCGCATTCGGCCAGCAGGCGCATGGCTCGCGCGCGGACAGGCGCGTCGGGATCAGTGAGCAGGGCACGCGCTAAATCGTCGAAGGAGACGATGGTATCCTCTTCGAGCAGGTTGTCCAGTTCCTCGAGCAGGGTCCGCTTACGGGTCAGAGTGATGCGGGGCCAGGCGTCCAGCAAAAGTCGGAGCGAGGCGGGGTCAATGTCCGAAAAAAGGGAGAGATATTTTTTCGGGAAGGGCCTACCCGCGTCGAGCAGGGCGTCGATCACAGATTGAAAAGTGGTTTTGGTCATGGGGTCGGAAGCACGATCGGGTTGACAAAGTCCATCACGTTGATGTAGACCATGAGCAGGAGCAGGAAGATCATGCCCGCGGCGTGGATGGCGTTTTCGAACTGATGGGGGACGCGGCGGCGTGTGAGCAGTTCAGGAACAACAAAGATGATCCGCCCGCCGTCGAGCGCGGGGAATGGGAAGAGATT
>JAYRVQ010000522.1:0-3416 GCA_041918465.1 Anaerolineales bacterium | reverse complement strand
GATTTCATACACGGATTTTCACGGCGCCGCCGGGACGATGGAAACGAAAGGAGCGCCTAATTCGCAGGCAAAAATATCGTCAAAATAGACGACTGATTGGCTTCGCTGCAACCACAACTCCAACCCCATCGTGCCAGGAGGGATCGGAACGGGGTCTTCATAATGGAACTTTAATTTGCCGTCCATCCATACTTCTGTTAATCCCTGGTACGTTGCGATTTCCACCAAATGCCACTCCCCAAATTTCGGTGCGGACGATTGGGCGATGCCGATGTTGGTTAGGGGCTGCTGAAGTCGCCGCATGGCAAAATAGTTATACCCGATGGGTACTTGATAGCGGGAATCGAATATTTCCTTCCCTTCCAAGGTAAATGGCTGCAACGCCTGTTTCCAGTTGAAAGAGAACCAGGTTTCCTGCGAAAACTTCCCAGGAACCATCATTTGAATTCGCCAAACTGCATTGTCGAATTCAAATCCGTCAAGACGGGAACTTATCGGGGCGTCGCCAACCATATCGGTATATTGGGCAGACAGGACCAGATCACCTGCCTCTTCTGCAGAGGGACCTATACCCCACCCAGGTGCGCCAAATTCGATTTCCATCCAACCCTGTGCTTTTCCATCTTGGAAATCCTCGGCGTAAAGGAAGGTTTCTTCTTGAGCGCATCCTTCCGACGGAAGAAGACCAAACGGATCGCGCTGGACGGTCACAGCCACATCATTGAGTCCTCTAACAAGCGTACTGTTCGAGGATGCAGGCAAATAACCCTGCGCGGTGACATTGAATGTAGCTGTCTCTCCCGGCAGGTCGCTCCAGTGGACCTGACCGAGTTCATCCGTCAGAACGGGCGTATCGTTTCCTGATTCGGGAAAAGAGACACTTGCCCCTGCAACAGGCGCGCCGGCTTCGTCTATTATGGTCACAGTCACATCGATGGGGATTGGGGTTGGAGAGGGTGGTATCGGCGTTTGGGTTGGCGTCGGCGTCCAGGCGGAGGCTGTCATCGTTGATATCTCATCTGCAGATGGCCCGCATGACACGGTCAGGATTATCAATCCCCCAATAAGAATTTTCATCACGAGTTTCATGACTACTCCTTTTGCCGCTCCAGGCGGAACGGAACTGTTGAAACGGAATGCGCACCGTTCCAAGTTTAGGAAATAGAAACTCAATACTTATAAATTAATCTTTGCCCCCAATTGCCACCCGATACTCTAATACATCCAATTAAAGTATAAACATTTGCATGAAGTTTTTCAATATCAATTTTGCCTCGTTTCCGTAACAAAGGCGGTGGGCGAAATAGAGGAACTGATCTGAAGGCGCACTCCCCCAAGAGAAAAGGACAGCTTTAGGTCCAGAACTGACTAGCCACCAGACTGCCTGCAAGCAGACCCTCAGAATTTTTATAGCCCCGCACCCGTTTTGCCCTGTTTTTCAATCTGCCAATGATCTGTTCTGTGCGATTATTCGTCCAAGGGATGCCCGGATCATGGTAGAACTCAATATATCTTTCCCAATCTTTGCTCAAACGTAGCACAAGATCACGTAGTTTTTCCAAGGGAGTGCGTTTTTCATCCGGCAGGGTTGTCCTGCCAGGAATCTGTTTCCAGAGTTCATGCAAGACCTGGCTGCCATGGCTGGGGAGATCATGGATCAGATCCTGGAGTTTTGGAATGACATACCGCCATTCAGGTGGAAGCTCCTGCTCCAAGAGCTTCAGTGTCTTTCCTGTCCAGCGGCGCACATGGAATTGGCAAATTTGATGTCCCACTTCAAGGTTCCGGGCAATCTCTTTGTAAGTTGCCAGGTCGTCCGTCACAATCGCTCCGATGTTGTGCTGTTGCTTCAAGCCTTTCAACCATGCTTCAACAGCGCCTTTCTCTTTTTCGTCGATTTCTGCCAACGCCAAGACCTGCCCATCCCCCAGATCGACTGCCACCATGATGCCCTGGCCATTGACCCAAGCCCCGTCCACCCCTACGATCCGTGCTGGTTTCCACTTCAATCTGCGACGGATCTGCTGCCCGGCCGCATGCACATCTCGCCAGCCACTCATGTGACTCAGGGACACCCCAAACACCGATAAGATCAGCGCCAGGCTGCGATGACTCAATCCCAGCGACCACATGATCACGCACAACTTCATCAGTCGTTCGCTTTGCTGGGCAGGGCTCACCCCCTCAGGGTAATATCGAAAGGTCTTGCGACAGCGACAACAACGATACCGATATACTTTCACCTGTCTGACCCGCGTATCTTTCACCCGCTTGTCCACCTCTCCCCAGCGCTGGAAGGTCTCGCCTTCACAATAGGCACACTTCTTCGGTCGATCCTCGCTTTTGCGCTTGACAGCCGGTAAGTTTAGTACAACAATGGACATGACGAACTCCTTGTCGATTGGCTTTGATCACCAATATCTTACAAGGAGTTCGTCTCTTTTGCTTGAAACCCACCAGCCTTGTTACTGTAACCCTTTCATCAAGGCGATCCGATATGGGAAAAGTTCCGCCCGCATCACGCCTTCGACCACGGCTGGGTCAGACTCCATGATCCTTCTCGCCGCCGATTCATCCTCCGCTTCGAAAATGCAGATGCCGAAGGAACTGACATCGGTGTTGAGTGTGCGCCCGGCAAGGATCATCACGCCTTTTTCGGTCAGGTCTTTGAGCCGCTCGAAGTGACGCGAGACTGCGTCCGCTTCTTCGGGGGTGGGACCTTCAGTTAACATCCCCGGGCGGGTCGGTTGGATTCGGTACAACCACTGACTCATTCGATTCACTCCTTGATTGCAGCAAACGCGCGGACAGGGAAGGTCCCTGCGCCTTTGAATTTCGGTGGGACGGCTGTAAATGTAAACCCATCATCGGGGATATTTTCAAGGTTGCATAAATGTTCGGCGATCAATATCTCTTCGCGCAGGAGCGTCGAGTGGACCGGCCTGGAATTGCCGCGCGTGTCGTCAATATTATGCGAGTCGATTCCCACGAGTTTTGCCCCATTATCGCGCAGATAAATCGCTGCATCTTCCGTCAGGAAAGGGTGATTTTCAAAATAGACATCTGTCGCCCAATGCTCCGCCCAGCCGGTGTGGACCAGGACTGCCCGTCCACGCACATCCTTCCCTTTGAATGCCTCCGCTGTAACTGCCAGCCCCTTGCGATACTCCGCGCGGATGACAATACCATCAATATCCACAAAACACTCCAACCCCACTTCGGATAGATCCTTACCATCCGCATAACGGTGAAACGGGCAATCGATATACGTGCCGGTGTTCGTCACCATTTCGATCTTGCCGATCTGAAACTCCGTCCCCGGCGCATAACGCGAACGCGACTCTTCCCGGCTGAGAAAGTCGCAGACAATGGCAGCGGGCAGTCCCTTGTAAGTGACGAGTCCGTCGTGTATGGTG
>JAYRVQ010000521.1:0-3500 GCA_041918465.1 Anaerolineales bacterium | reverse complement strand
GTTATCTTTTTTGAGCAGGTTGGCAAGGCGTCCATCTATTTTTTCTTTTACTATAATTCCTTCAACCGCTTCGAGGAACTGGCCATTGGCGCTTTGCTGGCCATCCTGGTCACTTATGACGGATGGCTCGATAGAATTCGCAAGTATTCCATCCCGGTATTCCTGACCTTTTTATCCGTTTTTGCGATTTTGTGCCTGATCGCCCCGTTGGCTCCGCATCCGGGATATGGCGTCCCGTTGACGGTCGGCGGGTACACCTCCGCCGCGCTGACCACCGCTGGCTTGATCGCGGCCTTCGTCACCTACCCTGAGACCTCCCTCATCCGTCGCCTGTTCCAAAACAAAATATTGATCTTCTACGGCAAATACAGTTATTCCTTGTATCTGTTCCACATGCCAGCCGCGGTGATATTACTGGATTTGCTCTGGCATACAGGTGAGCGTGGATGGTACATGTACATCTTGTATGCTGTTGCTTCCATCACGGTGACAACCGTCATTGCCTTCCTTTCGTGGCATTTGATCGAAAAGCACATGCTCAATTTGAAAAAATATTTCGAATACAGTTGACATTCACCGTGCAAATCGTGACTCGCGCCGAAAGAAACTCTTTGGCGCGAGTTTTTTATCCAATATTTCAAATCCCGTTTTAGGGGACGAGTTGCTTGAGAATTGAAATCGTTTCATCTTTTCCCCCAATCCCATTCTCCCCCGCGGGACCCACGCACGAGGGACAGCCGTCTTCGCACGGGCATTCGGTCACGAGTTCCAGCGCGCGGGTGAGTAGTTCTTCATGAATCTCAAATAGCTTCTGGCTGAAACCGATTCCCGCGGGGACTTGGTCATAAAGCACAACGGACGGCGCGCCAAAGACCGATCCTGCCGCGTCCACGTGCAAGCCGAGGTCGCCTGGGTCGCACATCAGGAAAAGCGGCGCGAGTTGACTGAGCACATAGCCGAGTCCAGCCAGTCCACTGCGCATGCGGACGTTTTGCTCAGCCTTGCGATGGCAGGAGGGGCACAGCGTCACAAGATTGTCGAGGCGATGGGCTTGAACCAGGTCAATGCCGTTTTGCGTTTTGAAATTTCGAAACGGGATTTTGTGATGGACATCATGCTGACGTCCATTCTCAGATGTACAGCAGACCTGACAGCGAAATCCATCCCGCGTGCGGACGCGCTCGCGAATCTTCGGCCAGTCGGGGCCGTAGTCGTTCGGGTCGGTGGACCAGTTACCCGTCTCGCGCAGATGCGTTATTGTCGTCTCGGAGAGAGTCAGCCAGTAGCCTGTTGTCTGCAAATCGGAGGGAGGCAGGTCGAGTGGTTCCTCGCCAAGGTTCTCGCCGCCCAGCCAGGTGCGTTTGCGAAAGCCTGTCACTTGGGTGGTCACTTGGAGTTCGCCCCAGAATTTGGTATCGGGTGTCAGGTGCGAGGTGTCAGGTGACGTTTCAGCGATGGAGAGAATTTGGATAGTAGTTTCGCGGAGGGGTTCGGTGAAGTAATCGAGACCGACGGGAATCAATGTGGCGGTGTTGCGATTCAGATCGAGGTCTTGCACAAAATATTGCTGGCCTTCGTGCAGGTAAACGGCGCGCGGGTGCACCATCCAGACCGCGCTGGCGAGGTCCACTTCGCCGATGGTACGCGGGCCATCTTCTTCGGTGGTGTGGAGTACCACATTCGCAGGCGAGGCCGAGCGCAGGGAAATGTTGGCGGCAGGATAGGCGTCGGCCATCCAAAACACTTTTTTGGCGGAGGCGTGCGCTTCGTTGTTCGCGACCAGCACGTCAAGATATTCGCGGATGGTTTCTGCGGAGAGTTTGCCAAAACCTTCGCCGTCTTTGAATGGCAACTCAAACAGCGCGCACCGCAGATGTTCCAATAAAATCAGCAAATGGTCTGGGTTGACGAGCGCGCGTTCGGGCGAGCGACCAAAAAAATATTCGGGATGATGCGCGAGGAACTGGTCGAGCGGATTGGGCGACGCGACCAGCACCGCCGCGGCGGGATCGTCCCCGCGTCCCGCGCGCCCCGATTGTTGCCAGGTGGACGAGATGCTTCCCGCGTAGCCGACGAGGATCGCCGCGCCCAGCCCGCCGATGTCGATACCCAATTCGAGGGCATTGGTCGCGACAACGAGGCGGACGGAGCCGTCGCGCAATCCCTTTTCGATTTCGCGGCGTTGGGATGGGAGGTAGCCAGAGCGGTAGCCGCGTATTGGTAATTGGTAATTGGTAATTGGTGATTGTGTACTTTCCGTCAGCCGTTTGAGGAGGATTTCAACGGAGCGGCGGGTTCGGGCAAACATCACGCCTTGAATACCGTTGTTGAGTAAATCACTCGCCAGTCGAATCGACTCGTCAAACGCGGATTTTCGCAGGCCGATGGATTCGTCTACGATGGGCGGGTTGTAGATGAGGAAGTGACGCTCGCCGCGCGAGGAGCCGTCGTTGTCAATCAGGGTGACGGGTTCTTCGATGAGATTCTCCGCCAGTTCTTTCGGGTTGCCAATCGTGGCAGAAGTGAGAATGAATTGCGGATGCGCGCCGTGAAAGGCGGCCACGCGTTTGAGACGGCGAATCACGTTGGCGACGTGCGATCCGAAGACGCCGCGGTAGGTGTGCAATTCGTCAATGACAATGAATTTCAGGTTTTGGAAGAATTCGTCCCAGTTGGTGTGATGGGGCAGAATCCCCGTATGGAGCATGTCGGGATTCGTCAACAGGATGTTGGAGGTTTTGCGGATCTGTTGACGATGAGTCTGTGGAGTATCGCCATCATAAATCGCTGTTTGAAGGTTGACAGGTTGGAAAGTTTGAAGGTTTGAAAGTTGATCTTGTGTGAGGGCTTTGGTTGGGAAAAGATAGAGCGCGCGTGCTTGTGGATTTTCAATGAGAGTCGCAAGGACGGGGAGATTGTAGGCGAGGGTTTTTCCAGAAGCCGTCCCTGTGGCAAGAACAATATTTTCACCGCGCCGCGCGGACTCGAAGGCCGCGGACTGGTGTGAGTACAGGGCTTGGATGCCGCGTCTCGAAAGCGCGGCGGGCAGAGGGTCAGGAAGAGGCGGGAGCGGAGTCAACTGCGCGGCGCGCGGGGGGAGAGTCCGCCAGGCGGCGAAGTTGGGCGCGGTGTCTGCGTCTGTTTTCCAGCGCGAGAGCAGGGAGGAGAGAGTCATCTTCGTGGGCGGATTGTCAATCCGCCAGATAAGAGGTGGCAGGATGAAGAGGTGGCGGGATGCCATCCCGCCCCACAGTTAATATCGGATCGATGCGGCTGGGATGGTGATCCCTGAAATTTCCAGTTGTACGGTTTCGGTTTGGAAACCCGCGCTGTTGGGAATTTGAGCGAGCGCGCGTTCGGTGATGAGTATCTCACCGGGGCGGGCCTGGTCTTCGCCGAGTTTGCTGGCGGTGTTGACCGTGTCGCCGAAGTAATCGGGGCCGCCAATGAGCAGGACATCGCCATAGTCAATGCCGATGGCAACGCGGATGTCGAACTGG
>JAYRVQ010000520.1:0-3571 GCA_041918465.1 Anaerolineales bacterium | reverse complement strand
CACGAAAGATGAGAATGGCCGCATCCGTTTTTGGGGACACGATGAAAAAGGTGCGGAGATGGCCGCCGAGCGCGCCCGCGCGCTTTCTTTGAGCAACGACGAGATCGAGCACATGACGGCAATCATCAAAAATCACATGCGCATCCACTTCCACACCAGCCGCAAGGACGGTGAAGGCAAAGACCCCTCCCGCCGCGCCATCTATCGTTTCTTCAAAGATAGCGGCGAAGCGGGACTCGATCTCATCCTGCTCGCGTTGGCGGATTTGCGCGCCACGCACGGCAACAATCTTAAACAGGAAACGTGGACGGCCGCGCTGGATGTCTGCCGCATCTTCCTCGAAAATTACTGGGAACGTCCAGAAGAAGTGGTCGCGCCGCCAAAACTTATTGACGGCAACGAAGTGATGCGCGAACTGAATCTCGCGCCTGGCCCGCGTGTGGGGGATGTGCTTGAAGCCATCCGTGAGGGACAGGCCACGGGGAAGGTGTCCACGCGGGAAGATGCGTTGGAATTTGCTAGGAAGTGGCTGGAAGAAACAACCCCGAAAGGGTGACCTGATTATGAATTGAATGATCGTTTATCACGAACCCCGAAGGGGTGGCATAGTTAGATATTATGTCATCCCTTCGGGATTTGCTTTCCCATGTGATTATCCATTACAATCATTCCATCCCTTCGGGATTGCAGAAATCGTAAATCAAAAATCACAAATCGGAAATCCAAAATGAATATCGTTTACTTTGATCTCGAAACGCAAAAGACATTTGATGAAGTTGGCGGGCGCAACAACATGGCCGCGCTAAAACTAGCGTGCGGCGTCACCTGGTCCACTGCGCGGAATGATTTTGCAGTTTACTGGGAAAAGGACGCCGCCGCGCTGGTGGCCGAACTCAAAGCCGCGGATCGTGTCATCGGTTTCAACATCGTCAACTTCGATTACGAAGTTCTCAAACCCTACGCGCCGACGGACGCGTACGCGTTCCGCGCCTTCCGCACCACCGACATGCTGGCGGATATTTTCCGCACGCTCGGTTTTCGTCTCAGCCTGGATTCGCTCGCCAAGGCCTGTCTCGGGACGACGAAAACCGCCGACGGTCTGCAAAGCGTGGAGTGGTTCCGCAACGGCGAACTCGACAAGGTGGCCGAATACTGCAAAGCCGACGTGGACATCACCCGCCGCGTCTACGAGTTTGGGCGGGATAATGGATTTGTTCACTATTATTCAAAGTTGGGGAGCAAATTGAAGGTCGCGGTGAATTGGAAGTAATTCTACGTTTTGCGGCAGTTGTACTGTCGCATGCCAGCAGTGCAACTGCTGATGCAACGAGTAGGACACAGGCATCACATGATGAAATTCAAACGCAATAATATTTCTTTGGCTTATGAGCGTATCGGGCGCGGCGCGCCGTTGGTTTTGATTCACGGCTTTCCGCTCGATCACACGATCTGGGATGAAGTTGTCCCGTTGCTGAAAGATGATTTCGATCTGATCCTGCCCGACCTGCGCGGGATGGGGGGGAGCGACGCGGTGGATGCGCCTTACACGATGACCGATCTGGCGGACGATATCGCCTCCCTGCTGGACCATCTCGGGCTGGACGCGGCGTTCCTCGCGGGACATTCGATGGGCGGCTACGTGGCGCTGGCTTTCGCGGCCGCGTATCCGCGTCGTGTGCGTGGACTGGCGCTCGTCTCCTCCCAGGCCGCGGCGGACCCGCCCGAACGCAAAGCGGGACGATATGCCCAAGCCCACCAAATTGCAGAAAACGGAATCGGCGAGACAGTCGCGGGGATGACTGTCAAACTCTCGGCTGATATGCGCGTGCAGAAATTTGTTCACGATTTGATGAGAAAACAAAAACCTGCTGGTTACATCGGCGCGCTTAAAGCCATGGCCGAACGCGCGGACACGCTGTCTGTGTTGGAGCAGGCCGCGTTTCCAGTGTTGATCGTCCACGGAGGGGCCGACGGGTTGATTCCGATTCAGAGGGAGATGCAGGCCAAAATCCCGCGCGCGCGAGTGGTGGAATTATCAGGTGTGGGTCACATGCCGATGATGGAGTCCCCGCGCGAAGTCGCAGACGCGTTGATTGGTTGGGCGAGATAATATCTCGCCGCTACGAAAAATTGACCGCCTCTCGGCGGTCTTTTGTTTCATGTGCTTTTGAGCGGGGTGGTGGGCATGGATGCGCTGGCGGGAATCCACGAGTTGGCGAGTTTCTCGGGAGACATGCTCAATCGTCCCGTCCGTTTGATGAGGCGGTTGAGGTGCGCGGCCAGCACGTCGCTGGGGACGGGCTTCACGAGGTAATCGTCCGCGCCGCCATCCAGCGCGCTGGCAACTGTCTCCGGGTCATTGAGCGCGGAGAGGATGATGATTGGCACGTTGCTAAACTCACGGATGGCTTTGCATACCTGGCGTCCATCCATGTCGGGCATCATCAGGTCGAGGATGACCGCATGGGGTTGTTTTTCACGCACGATCTGAATGGCGTCTCGGGCAAGATTGGCCGTTAGAACATGGAAGCCATGCGTTCGAAGAAGCATGGCTGTCAGTTCTGTCATGGCAACATCGTCGTCTACAGCGAGTATTTTCATTTGCATCTAAATCTCATGCGGCTATTATGCTTGATTATTTTCCTCTTTTACTTTGCAGGTGGCTTACAGAATAAAATGAGATTTTCGTGATTTTTGTAAATGAAGGAAGGTTACATTTTGTTAAACGGGTTGCTTTGAGGAATAGTCGCTTGTGGTAAACTAACGTGCAAGTAGGTATTTTCACAAATACAACCCTCAATGTCTGGAGGCATAAATGAACAAATGGGTTTATCTTTTTGACGAAGTTGTCGCGGCGGAAAAGGCCGTGGGCGGCTCGTGGGAGGCTGTGCGCGCCCTTTTGGGCGGTAAAGGCGCCGGTCTCTTTGACATGACGCGGGCGGGTGTACCTGTCCCGCCGGGCTTTACGGTGACCACCGAAGCCTGTAACGAATTCCGCAAGGCGGGCAAGTTCCCGTCCGGCCAATGGAATCAGATGCGGGCGGCCATGAAGCAGGTGGAGAAGAAGACAGGCAAGAAGTTTGGCGACTCGTCCAATCCGCTGTTGGTTTCCTGCCGTTCGGGTGCGAAGTTTTCGATGCCTGGCATGATGAACACGATCCTGAACATCGGTCTGAACGATGAGGTGGTCGAGGGTCTGGTCAAGTTGACGGACAATCCCCGCTTTGCATGGGACTCGTACCGCCGCCTGGTCGAGATGTTTGGCACGACCGTCTTCGGTCTCGACGATGAGGTGTTCGAGCATCCGATGGCCGAATACAAGGAAGAGCGCGGTTACAAACTCGACACTGAGATGACCGCGGGGGACTGGAAAGCGCTGGTCGGAATCTTCAAGGAAAAATACAAGAAAGCCATCGGCGAGGATTTTCCGCAGGATGTGTACAAGCAACTCGAACTAGCGAACAAGTCAGTGTTCGAATCGTGGATGGGCAAGCTCGCCATTGATTAAAGCAAGGCCACCAACATCCCCTACAATCTCGGCACCGCCGTTAACATCTAGACTATGTTTTTT
>JAYRVQ010000519.1:0-3034 GCA_041918465.1 Anaerolineales bacterium | reverse complement strand
CCAATGACCCCCAAGCCCACTTTCCGCCCCTATATCATCCCCACCCTCATTCTCCTCCTGCTCGGCTGGGGCGGACTGTATTTCGTCGCCCTTTTCACTCTGCCCTTCGTCTGGGCGCGCTGGGGATTTTTCGCGCTGTGGGTCATCGCCCTCACCGCCACGGCTTTTCCCATTCTGTATTTCATCGCCACGCGTTTCTCCTCCGAAAAACTGGAGCCGCAGGTGCTCGTCCGCCGCGCGTTGTGGGTGGGCGTCTACGGCGCGACGCTGGCCTGGCTTCAACTGGCGCGCCTCGTCAACGTGTACATCATCCTCGGGCTGGCTTTCGGACTGGTCGCCATCGAATCTCTCCTGCGACTGCGTGAACGGGCGCGCTGGCGCGTCCCCGATGTGCCCGAAGCGGAGGAACATGACCAGCCTTCGTGACCTCCCTTCGGTGGAGCAACTCCTCCAGACGCCGCGCCTCGCGGACCTGGTGACCGCCTACGGGCGTCCGCTGACTCTCGACGCCCTGCGCCTCTCTCTCGACGAGACGCGGGCCGCCGTCCGAACGGGTTTGGATTCCATCCCCAGCCGCGACCAACTAATCTCCCGCGCTGAGAGTCTCCTCGCCGAGTGGACGCGTCCCACGCTCCTCCCCGTCATCAACGCCACGGGTGTCATCCTGCACACCAACCTCGGACGCGCTCCCATGAGCCGCGCCGCCGCGGACGCGATGACCTCCGCCGCGCTGGGCTACTCCAATCTCGAATTTGACCTGTCCACGGGCAAGCGCGGCTCACGGACTGTCCACGCTGAAGCCCTGTTGCAAAAACTGACGGGCGCCGAGTCCGCGCTGGTGGTCAATAACAACGCGGGCGCAGTCTTGCTCGTCTTGTCTGCGCTGGCAAAAGGGAAGCGCGCCATCATCTCACGCACGCAACTGGTGGAGATCGGCGGCTCCTTCCGCGTCCCAGATGTGATGAAACAGTCGGGCGCAAAACTGGCGGAAGTGGGCGCCACCAACAAAGTCCACCTGCGCGATTACAGGGAGGCTCTGTCCGATGGCGCGGCGATGGTTTTGCGGGCGCATCGCTCCAATTTCAAGATCGTTGGCTTCACTGAAGAGCCTGAACTGGCGAAGATCGCGAATCTCGCGCACGAGTTTGACGTCCCGTTCGTGGACGATCTCGGCTCGGGCGCGTTGCTCGACACCGCCAAATATGGCCTCGTCCACGAACCGACCGTGCAGGAATCCCTCGCCGCGGGTGCGGACATCGTCTGCTTCTCAGGCGATAAATTGTTCGGCGGGCCGCAGGCGGGGATCATCGTCGGGCGGGCGGATTTGCTCGCAAGAATCAAAAAACATCCGCTGGCGCGCGCTGTCCGCGCGGACAAACTCTGTCTGGCCGCGATGAATGCCACGCTGTTGCACTATCTCCGCGACGAGGCGACGCGCGAAATCCCCGTCTGGCGGATGATCTCGATGACGGCGCGGCAGGCTAAAGTCCGCGCGGAGGCGTGGAAAGATTCCATCGGGAAAGGTGATGTAGTCCCGTCCGAGTCAACGGTGGGCGGCGGAAGCCTCCCCGATGAGTCCATGCCCACGTTCGTCTTGTCGTTGACGGTTAAAAATCCAGATAAATTTTTAAAGCGCTTGCGCGAATCGAATCCGCCCATCATCGCCCGCACCGAAGACGACAAAATCCTTCTCGATCCGCGCACAGTTCTTCAAGAGCAAGATACTTTACTGCTCTCTACTCTCTATTCACTACTCTCGGAGATGAAATGAAATCAGATATTGACGCCCTCATGCAAGAAAAAAATCTCGACGCGCTGGTGGTACTGGGCGCGGCTGAACACAACCCGCCGATGTATTACTACACGGGCGGCGGACACGTCAGCGCCGCGATATTGGTGAAGAAACGCGGCGAGGAACCGATCCTGTTCTACAACGACATGGAGCGCGACGAGGCCGCCAAGACGGGCTTGCAGACGAAGTCGCTGAGCGCGTATCCGTTTCAGGAATTGTTGAATGAAGCAGGCGGCGATAAGGAGATGGTCGGCGCGCTTCGCTTTCAGCATCTTCTGGCTGACCTCGGACTGACAAAGGGACGCGTTGGTATATACGGCAATGTGGAGATCAGTGGTGTTTACGCCACGCTGACGCGTCTCCAGCGCCTCCTGCCAGACGTGGAACTGGTCGGCGAAAACGGGATGAACTCCATCTTCAGCCGCGCCATGGAGACGAAGGATGAGCGCGACGTGGAACGCATTCGCCAGATGGGAAAGATCACTACCGAGGTTGTCCGCCGCACTGCGGAATACCTGACCTCGCGCGATGTCCGCGCGGACGAAGTCCTGCTCAAGGAAGATGGTTCCCCTCTGACCGTGGGCGACGTCCACGCGAAGATTCGCCTGTGGGTGGCGGAACTCGGCGCGGAACTGCCCGAGGGATTCATCTTCTCCGTCGGCCACGACGCGGGCGTGCCGCATTCCATCGGCAATCCCGAAGACCTGATGCGCCTCGGCCAGACCATCATCTACGACATCTATCCTGCCGAGCGCGGCGGCGGATATTTCTACGATTTCACGCGCACGTGGAGCCTCGGCTACGCCACTCCGGAAGCGCAGGAACTCTACGGGCAGGTACAGGAGATCTTCAACCGCCTGCTCGAAAACTTTGACTTGAATGCGCCGTTCAAGAATTACCAGCAGATGACCTGTGAATACTTTGAATCCAAAGGCCACAAGTCGCAACTCAACTCGAAAAGCCCACTGGATGGTTACGTTCACAGTCTCGGGCACGGCGTCGGGCTGAATATTCACGAGCGCCCGTTCAGCGGTCTGGACGCAGATGATACCCATCGTCTCGCGCCAGGTGTTATCATCACCTCCGAGCCTGGGTTGTATTACCCCGAAAAAGGGATGGGCTTCCGTATTGAGGACACGCTCTGGGTTCGTCCCGATGGCAAGATGGAAATCCTCGCGGATTACCCGTACGACTTAGTCTTGCCGATGAAAAAATGGAAGAAAAACTAGTCACCTGACAGTT
>JAYRVQ010000518.1:0-1801 GCA_041918465.1 Anaerolineales bacterium | reverse complement strand
CCGCGCCTTTCACCTGGTCAATGCGATCGGTGAGCGCGGACGAAATGAAGTAGCCGAGCGCCATCGCCATGCCGCTCGCGAAGACAAGCAGGACGATGGCGAGCAGGAGATCGTGTTTGCTGGCGAACATCATCTGTGCGCTGAACCAGACGTTGAAGAAGGTCAGCGCGGCGGAGAGGGCGTAGCCGATGAGCAATGTCCAGCGGACGGTGCGCGGCAGGGTCAACCAGCCGAGGCGGTAGGCGGCGTAACCGATGGCCGAGGAGACCAACGCGGTGAAAAAGAGGAACAGTGCCATTAAACGCAGTTCGGCCAGCGGCGGGGACATCAGCAAGGTGAAGATGCCCAGCGAGATGGCGAGGATGAGGATGACGCCGAGGATGTAACGGAGAAGAGGTTGTTTCATTTTTTATTTCGGGACGCGGAAAACGCGGACTAATTTTGATTAGAGAAGTGCGCAAACAAGGTTTGGAGATTCTTGTCGCAGTCTGTTGTTCGGTGAATCATTCGATGGCAGTTCGAGCAAACCAATATCAAATCAGCCAAGGTGGTTTTGGATACTTCATCGATTTGCGCAAGGGGCACTTTGTGGTGTACCTCAATGAAATCCAACCCCAGAGATGGAGGATATTTTTCTTCAAACGAGAAACCGCAAATCTCACAGAATAGTTTTCTGTGCTGGCTCTTGAATTGCCCCTTCTTCACGGCGACTAATTTCCTGGATCGTTCACGGCGATAGTGAATTTGTAGCTGTGGCTTTCCTTCGGAAATGGCAAAGGTTGTATCGAATGTATCTGCTGGAGGAGAAGAGTTCCATAAACTTTCCAACTCAGCAGATTCTTCTGGGTTAAGTCGAAAAACTGTCCCTTGGGGATTGGTGATTATCTTGTTTTTCTGAAGTACAGGATTTTCTTTGAGAATACCCTTTTCTAACATGCCTTCTTCTACCGTCAGTCGAATTCCATCAAGTTTTATCCCGACCTTGATTTCAAGCGACTCTGCTGGCTCCAGAACCCATAAATCATTACCCAACGCGGAAGGCATTTTAACTTCGCTTCTTTTGACAGGTAATTCTTCCAATCGTCCAGACGCGACCACGCCTGCCGATTCTCCCGACCTCCAAATAAAAATTCGATCGCCTATCGAAAACTCCTTTTGATTGATTGGCGCGCTCCAATAGACAAAAGGATACCTCGTCAAGTAATCGTCGATATCAAAACGTTTTGGGTTGCCTTGCAAAATCCAAGCCATAATTTCTCCAATTGAATCTCCGCGTTCTCCGCGCTCGTCCGCGTCCCATTCTTTACGGCTCAAACTTGTACCCCACACCCCAGACGGTGACGAGACGCGTTGGTTTCGCGGAATCGGATTCGATTTTCTCGCGCAGGCGTCGCACGTGAACGGTGACCGTGCCAGGGTCAATGTATTCCGCTCCGCCCCAGATGCGGTCGAGCAGTTGCTCGCGCGAAAAAACCTGGCGAGGGTGTTGCGCGAGGTGATAAAGCATGTCGAACTCTTTGGCAGTCAATGAAATTTCCCTGCCGCTGAGAGTCACCACGCGCGTGGTCGAGTCAATGGTCAGGTCGCCGAAGGTGAGCGGACGTTCGCCGTTTTCTCGCGCCGAAGATTTTTCCGCGCGGCGCAACACGGCGCGCACGCGGCTGACCAGTTCCTGCGGGCTGAACGGCTTGACCACGTAATCGTCCGCGCCGAGTTCGAGGCCTGCGATACGGTCGGCTTCCTCGCGTCGCGACGTAACCATGATGATCGGCACGTCCGAGCGTGTGCGAATCCAACGCGT
>JAYRVQ010000517.1:0-3958 GCA_041918465.1 Anaerolineales bacterium | reverse complement strand
TCTTTGCGGACGCGCCAAACGTGGAAGGACATCAGCCCGAAAATCATGAGCGGGATGAGCGAGATGTGCATGGCGTAAAAATTGAGTAGGGTGTTGGCGCCCACTTCGGGGCCGCCAAGGATGAGTTGGCCGAGCCAGTTGCCGATGAGCGGCACGTAACTGACGATGCTCGTGCCGACGGTAATCGCCCAAAACGCGAGTTGATCCCACGGCAAAAGGTAGCCCGTGAAATTCGAGGCGATCACCAACAGAAGCATTGCGACGCCAATCAGCCAGTTGAGTTCGCGTGGCGGACGGTACGCGCCCGTGACGAAGACGCGGATAAGATGAAGGGCAGCCACCACGATCAGCAGGTTGGCGCTCCAGTGATGGATGTTGCGAATCAGTTCGCCGAACCAGACGTTGGAATTGATTTCGAGGATGTCGAGATAGGCCTGCGGCGCGGCGGGCGTGTAATTGTTTTGCAGGACGACGCCTGTCAGCGCAAGGATCGTCATCAACAGGGCGGACAGGCCGCCCAGCCCCCACGAATATGTCCAGCGCAGAGTCGTTTCGGGAACTTTGGTGGGATGGATGTGGAGGATGAGGCTGTCCACCACCATCCGCATGCGGCCGCGGTCGTCGGTGGGCATTTCACCGGGGCCGATGCTTTCGCGAATGCGGTCAAAGATGGATTTCACTTCGGGTTGTTGTTTTTCTTCTGGCATGATGTTCTCCAAAAAAATTTCTGTACACGGATTCCACGGATTAGACGGATTTCACGGATTTTTTTATTTTAAAAATAATCTGTGTTCATCCGTTCAATCCGCGTAATCCGTGTACCGTATTTCATTCACACGGACTCTCCCCGCGTTCAGAGGAGATGAGATAACGAGCGCAGGCTTTGAGGGCTTTCCAATCCACCATCAAGTGGATGATCGTCAGCGCGCCCGCGGCGATGCTCATCCAAAAATGGATGTCGCCCCATTGCGTCTTCGTTAATAGGAAGATGATGAGATGACCTGAGCGTTGACCAGTGGGCGCGAACTCGAGCAGGAAGCCCGTCAGCGCGACGACCGCCCACAGGACGATCATCGAAACGGCGATGAAGCCGCGCAGGCGCGCCTGTCCGCGTGCCTGCGCGCGTCGAGAATTGGACGTGAGAGTGGGAGAGGTTTTAGCGTTCATTGCAAGCCAAATTCTACAAACGGAATACAAAGAGAATGAGAAAAGCGTGTAAAGATTGTGTAACAAATTATTTACAGAAATTTCCACCACGCTTCATGAAGTCTTTACACACGCCCGCTATCATGCGGACAAGGTTGCAGAAAGCGACCACTCAAATCAAAAATCACTCTCAAGGAGATAACCCATGTTAAAAAACATTTTGATCGGAATTCTAGGCGCAGTCGTTGTGGTGGCCATTGCGGCCAGCGCATACACCGCCTTCGCATCCCCCGACACGAATGTCCCGACCGCCCTTAATGCTGGAGGCGGAAACGGCGGCAATGGAAACGGACAAAATGGAAGCGGGCAGAATGGCAGCGGCACAGGCACATCCGCGCTCGACCTCCCTGCCTCCGACCTGAGCGCCGAAGAAACCGCATCCCTGCTCTTCATGCGCGAAGAGGAAAAACTCGCCCTCGACGTTTACAACTTCCTCTACGCCACGTGGGGACAGCCGACCTTCCAGAACATCGCGGCCAGCGAGCAGAAGCACACCGACGAGATCAAACTCCTGCTGGACAAGTACGGTCTCGCGGACCCCGCGCTGGCTCCTGGTCAATTCACCGACGCGAACCTTCAAGCGCTGTACACCCAACTGACCACGCAGGGAAGTATCTCCCTGGCCGACGCGTTGAAAGTGGGCGCGGCCATCGAAGAGATTGACATCCTCGACCTGCAAACCCGTCTCGCCCAAACCAATAACGCCGACCTTCAACTGGTCTTCACCAACCTGATGAACGGCTCTTACAGCCACTTGCAGGCTTTCACGGGCATCTTGCTCACCCAAACGGGCGAAACCTACCAACCGCAGTACCTGACAGCAGAGCAGTACCAATCCATCATCTCCAGCACCGCTGGTAATGGAAATGGCAACGGCAATGGTGGTCAAGGCAATGGCGGTCAAGGCAACGGCGGACAGGGCAACGGTGGGCAAGGCAACGGGCAATCCAACACCACGGGCATCCCGCAAGCCAACATCACAGACGCGTATACCGTCCACGGCACAGTCGTCAGTTATGACATGATGGGCCTGAGCATCACCCTCGATGACGGAAGCGCGCTCTACATTCAACTCGGCAACTCACGCTACAACCAGTCCATCGGCTTCGCGCCGCAGATTGGCGAAGGCATCACGGTCTACGGCTTCACGGGAGATCAGGGCCTGTTCTCTGCCATCACCGTCACCCTCGACAGCACAGGACAGGTCTACACCTTCCGCACGGAAACAGGTCAACCCCTGTGGGCTGGCGGAAATGGCAAGGGGAACGGAGGCAACCACTAGGTCCAGAAAGAAGCGAAGAAGGGACGCGGAATCCGCGTCCCTTTTTGATTCCGTCAACCGTGAGTTCCCATTTGTCCGGAGTCCGTCGCGAATCAGTATCCGCCATCCGGTTTATGCGTCGCAGAATACAGAGGTGGTGGTTCCCGACTTCAAAAATGGAAGCGTTCGTATGGAATCATCAAAGCCTCCGAGGCCGGGCGGCGCCGGAGGCTTTGACCAAGAGGAGGAAGTCTACGGGAAGCAGGAAAGGCTGGCGCCAACTGTGACGCGAGTAGCCGTCCAGGCCCCGTTGGCAAATATGCCGTTGACGCTGACCGGGTCGCCAACTTTTAAGTCGGCAAATGTGATGCGAGTAGCAACCGTCGTAGCGCTGGTTTTCAACAGATAACGGGTAAAAGCGGTTGTCTTCAGTTCAACAGATTGACCCAGATATGGTTGAACCAATTTATTTCCCTTGAGCACATCAACCGTCACGACGCCAGTGGTTGAGTCAATTGCAGAAATAGTCCCAACCAACGCAAACGGTCCGCGTGGAGCGCCGACAAATCCAGAAGCGGCCATTGCGGGCATGACCGTCACGACCGACAGGAACAGAGCGAGAAAAACGCTGATGAATCTTTTCATAGGTATCTCCTTTTCTGATTAGACGCATAAATTATGTGTACGGATATGGTTGTCAGTTCTTCCCAGGATTTTGTTGGAAAATTTACAATCCCTTTACGTTCGAGTAATACGATTTAGCATACCGTAACCACATCACAACAAGGTCGTCATAAGAAGTGAGTACACAAACCCGCCCGGAAACCGAATTGCTCCAACATGCCCAGAGATTGGATTCGGTCGCTCTGGCAGAAATCTACGATACCTACAGCCCGGATATTTACCGGTATGCCATGCGCCTGCTTGGCAGTGAAACGCTGGCTGAAGACTGTGTTGCAGAGACGTTCAGCCGTCTGTTGCAGGCGCTTGCCGCCGGGAAAGGGCCGCGCGATTACCTGCGGGCTTATCTCTATCGCATCGCCCACAATTGGGTCACCGACCAGTATCGCCGCGAACGTCCCACCGAGGAGCTCGACGAATCCCTGGCGTCTGACAGCAATAACCCGGAAGAGATGGCAGAGAAAAATCTAACGCAGGCCCGTCTTTTGCGTATGATCCGAAAACTTACACCAGATCAACAGCAGGTGATCGCCTTGAAATTCTGGCAAGAATGGGACAATGAAGAGATAGCGCGCGCCCTCGATAAACCAGTCGGCGCCATTAAATCCCTGCAACACCGCGCTCTAACCACCCTGCAGAGACATTTACAGGAAGATGAAAAAAATGAACATAAGTGGCCAGACTCTTCTAATTGAACAGATCCAAAAACTCAAAACCGTTTCCGCGCGGGACCCGCAAGCGGCGGCGCGCGGACGGGCGCGTTTCCTCACTGAAGCATCTCAAATTCGCGAGGCCGCATCCATTCGGAAG
>JAYRVQ010000516.1:0-4524 GCA_041918465.1 Anaerolineales bacterium | reverse complement strand
TGGGTCCTGGGGAATCCACGCATCCACCGGCGTGCCCGCCAGCAGATCGTTGTATTTTCCTTCCACGCCAAAATATCCGCGCTCATCACGTCCAAAGAATCCGATAATGTTCGAAGCCAGATCGTTTTCGGGGTAACTGCGTTGCAAGGTTGGCTGGAATTCCAATCCCGAGAGCGCGGATGGTTGGTAGACAGTGGCCGCCTCTTTTGCCATCTTTTCATATAGGTCTTTCAAGGAAGCAAGTTCCTCACCTCTAACATGGTTTTTTATTGGAACGAAGACCAGCCCGTAGGGGTTGAGAATCTTTTGGTAGGTTTCTTCATAGTTCAATCCCAGGTGCATGCTGATCTCCCTTGCCAGGGTTTCAGCATTCACCATATCCGGGATATTGACGCCTACCGTGTAGACTGTCTCATTGCCAGCCAGCAGGTGACCGTCGCGGTCATAGATTTCTCCACGCTCGGGATAAAACGTTTGTTTGACGAAGGCAAAGTTATTGGCCTGTTTTTCGAAATCCTTGGCTTCAGGACTGTTTTGAATACGGATCATCTGTCCGAGCACAGTTAAAGCAAAAAGAGGCAATAGCGCGGTTACAAAGATCGACCGCCAGGCATATTCCTTTCGCATG
The DNA here is from genome assembly GCA_041918465.1 of Anaerolineales bacterium. Classification (GTDB taxonomy): domain Bacteria; phylum Chloroflexota; class Anaerolineae; order Anaerolineales; family Villigracilaceae; genus Denitrolinea. The sequence goes on along the minus strand of JAYRVQ010000516.1, from coordinate 3,896 downwards.
GAGAATTCCTTCATGGCAAGATGCCTCCAGCGATTCCACTGGCAGGCGTTTGCAGGTATGCCGTAATCCACTCCAGTAGGGACTGCGTGTATTCAGAAGGGACAAGCGATGCAGACACCTGTGGATTGGAGACCGCCATGCTCACTCCTGCTGGACGGACGTAACCGGGCACCACCAGATAATGGATCTCTCCAGCCTCAGCCGGGCGGAAACCCAGCGCATAAGCGCGCGATTCCATTGTGTCGGTTGATAAAAGGGTGGCGATGCGGGTTTGCAGATCCGCATTCTTGTGCTGAAGTTCGGTGGTCTCTGATTGCAGTGTTTGGATCTCCCGGCCCATGATGGCCGCCTGCGCGGTTACATCCAGATACAGGGCCGAGATCATCGCCAGCGCCAGCACGCCAAGCAGGAACGCGCCTGTCCATTGACGCTGGACGCGCCAGGGAGCCTGACGATAAGCATGGGTAAGATGAGTGACATTGATCATAGTTTCTCTGCAATTCTCAGTTTTGCGCTTCGAGCTCTCGGATTTTTTTCGATCTCTTCACTCGAGGCGTTGATGGGTTTTCGTGCAATCTCTTTTAGGATGGCTTTCCGTTCTTGAGCGTAAATCGGTGTATACGGCGGGTTGACCAGATCGCGGCTTTGCTCGCGGAGATAATCCTTGACGATGCGATCCTCCAGCGAGTGGAAGGAAATAACCGCCAGCCTCCCACCGGACCTGAGGGTGGCTACCGCTTTTGGAAGCACCTCTGCCACTGACGCCAATTCCTCGTTCACCGCGATGCGCAGGGCCTGGAACGTTTTCGTCGCGGGGTGGACGCGTCCTCGACGGGGAGAAACCGATTCGATGACGGCGGCCAGCTGTCGGGTGGTTTGAAGCGGTCTCGCACGGACGATTGCGCGGGCGATGCAGCGTCCATCCGATTCCTCGCCAAAGCGATAGAGGATATCGGCCAGTCCTTCCTCATCGAGTCCGTTCACCAAACTCGCGGCACTGACGGGGTTCGCGGGGCCGAAACGCATGTCCAACGGCGCGTCATGCTGAAAAGAGAAGCCGCGCTCGGGCGTATCGAGTTGCATCGAGGAAAGCCCGAGGTCGAGTACGATGCCATCCACCGCCTCCCAGCCGAGTTGAACCAGTTGCTGGGGCAGGGAGGTGTAGGAGGCCTGGGCCAGATGTGCGCGATGTCCGAAAGGAGCCAAGGTCTCTCGGGCGAGCGCCAGCGCCTGCGGGTCAAGGTCAAGACCCAGCAATTCGCCATCCGGCGCACAGGCCTCCAAAATTCCACGGGCGTGACCGCCCGCGCCGACAGTGCCGTCTACATAGCGCCCCGGGCTGTGGGGCCGCAACGCGTGTATAATCTCCTGGTAAAGTACGGGTAGATGAGGCGTATTGTTCATTGGTAGGGGCAGACCGATGTCTGCCTGACCCTGGGCGGATACGTAGATCCGCCCCTATGATTTATTGGATGAAAGATCGAGTGTGGCGAAGCGCTGATTGTTGGCTTCGGTGTCATTGAGCAGGGCGGTCTGCTTCTCCCATTCGGCGGGAGTCCAGACTTCGAAGTATTCGCCCTGACCGGCAACGATGACGTTGCTTTCGAGTCCTGCAAACTGACGCAGGTTGCCGTTTACCAAAATGCGTCCGACCTTGTCCACTTCCACTTGATAGGCGGTGGAGAAGATCAAACGGCGCAACAGGCGGGCGGTTGGGTCTGTCAGGCTCATGGAAGTGATGCGCTCGGCAACTTGTTGAAAATGTGCCTCGGTCATCACCATCAAACATTTATCAAACCCCTGGGTAAGGTAGGCGCCGCCTTCCAGCAACTCACGAAAGCGCGCCGGAACCATCAGGCGACCCTTATCATCAATGGAGTGCTGGTATTGACCTAAGAACATTTGTGCTACCTGTCCTTTTAATGCGGTGAACGCCAGGACGGACCCGGCGTTCGTTCAAGGTTTTACCACTTCTTACCACTTTCTCCCACATTGTACATTATATTCGTGGGAAATTCAAGTAGTACTTTAGGTTTTTCCCACCAGAATCTTTGCATTTTGGATGATTGCAATGCCGATTGTTCAATCCCAATTTTCCCTGCTTGAATCCTCGAATTGGCGCGATTATGAATTACTCGATTCGGGCGATGGTTTGAAACTGGAACGATTTGGTCAATACATTTTTTCGCGCCCCGAATCACAAGCCATGTGGAAGCGCAGCCTCCCGCAAAAAGACTGGGACGCGGCGCACGCATTCTTTCAACCTACCAACGAAGAAAGCGGCGGGCATTGGATTCCGAAAAAGAAATTTGCTGAGCGATGGCAAATGAACTATGGGGATTTGAAATTCTGGGCGATGACGACTCCCGGACGTCACCTCGGCGTTTTCCCCGAAGTCGCCGCACACTGGGACTGGATGGCGGATTCCGTCCGAGGTGCGGATCGGCCTGTCAGCGTGCTCAACTTATTCGGATACACGGGGCTGGCGTCGCTGGCAGTTGGCGCGGCAGGCGCGAAGGTCACGCACGTGGACGCGTCGAAGAAGTCGGTGGCCTGGGCGCGCGAGAACCAGTCTTTGTCCGGGCTGGACGCGAGTCTCATCCGCTGGATCGTGGACGACGCGTTGAAATTCGTCCAACGCGAGGTGCGGCGTGGAGTCAAGTACGATGGGATCGTTTTGGACCCGCCCAAGTTTGGGCGCGGACCGAAGGGTGAGGTCTGGGAAGTCTACAAGTCTCTGCCCGATCTTTTTTCCGCCTGCCGCGAAATTTTATCGGAACGTCCCCTCTTTGTTGTGACAACTATCTACGCAGTGCGCGCCTCTGCCATCCACGTGGGGCAGGCGTTGGAGGAGACGATGCGCGGCTTCAAGGGGGAGGTGGAACGCGGCGAACTGGTGACCCGCGAAAAGTCCGCGGGACGGTTGCTTTCGCAGGCAGTCTTTGCCCGTTGGCGCGCAAAGTAAAAAATTCCCAACAGATGGTATTTGTTTTTGTTTGTGTTCCGACCAACCCATACAGGGCTTTTAATTTCCCTACCGAACGGTCGGTTGATTTAATTTGCGATATAATACACAAAATCCTCATCGGAGCATCCCCGTGGACTTTTCTCTCTCCCCCGAACACGAAATGACAAGAAAGATGGTGCGCGACTTCGCCCAAAAGGAGATCGCCCCCGTCATCAAAGAATACGACCGCAAGCAGGAACCCATCCCCTTCGCGATCAAACGCATGGGCGAACTCGGCATCCTCGGTATCTGCATTCCGGTCAAATACGGCGGCCAGGGTATGGACTACATCACCCTCGGCCTCGCCTGCGAAGAACTCGAAGCCGTAGACACATCCCTGCGCGTGGTCATGTCCGTCCACATGGGACTGTGCGCGATGAATCTCTTCCAGTGGGGGACCGAAGAGCAGAAGCAGAAATTTTTGATTCCCCTCGCACAAGGAAAAAAGATCGGATGCGGCGCGTTCACCGAACCTGGGATGGGCTCTGACGTCGCGGCGATGACTACAAACGCAAAACGTGACGGCGACCACTACATCCTCAACGGCGAGAAAATGTGGATCTCCCTCGCCTCCAAAGCGGACCTGGCGATGGTTACCGTCAAAACGAATCCCGCGGCTCGAAAGCCTTCGGAGGGACTCTCCACCTTCATCGTTGACCTGCACTCGGACGGCGTCAAGACAGGCGACATCCACGGCAAACTCGGCGTGCGCGCTGGCTCAACGGGCTGGATTTCCTTCACCGACGTGAAAGTCCCCGTAGCGAACCGCATCGGCGAGGAGGGCGAGGGCTTCAAGATCACGATGGCTGGCTTCGACCACGGACGTTATACCGTGGCCGCGGGCGCGACAGGCATCGTCCGCGCCTGTCTCGATGCGAGTGTCAGTTAT
>JAYRVQ010000515.1:0-5235 GCA_041918465.1 Anaerolineales bacterium | reverse complement strand
GGCCAGCGCGCGGGCGCGTCGCTCAGCGCGTGGTTCATCAGATACGCGAGTTGTGGGGAGACCACCGATTGCGATTCGGGTTGGGACCAATCCAACCAGACCGCGCCATCCACGGTTTCAACGCGCAAAACGGTGGATGGTTGAATTGTATCGGCGAAGGATTGTCCGTTGCGAAGACCCAAAGCCGCGAAGACCGCGTAGGCCGCGGCGAGATCGGTCAACGTTTGAGGCGGGGAATCGCTCACGAAGGCCGCGCCCGGCTCGAGGTCCAGCCCGAACGAGCGCGCCGTCTGCGCGGCGTTGCCCGCGCCCATCTGCTCGAGCACGTCCACCGCGGGCGTGATGTAATCATTGGCGAGCGCGGCGCGCAGTCGCATGGGACCGTGAAAGGCGAGGTCAGGATTTTGGATGTCGCCGCGCGGGACGTCCCAAACCAATGAGGCGGGACCGAGGCCGCGGGCGAATCCTGTCAAATAAACGAACGGCGTCAGGAGGGACCCTGGGTTGTGCGCCGTTAAAAAAGCGGATTCGCCACCCGGGCCTGTTTCGCCAACGAGCGCGAGTATCTGGCCGTCGCGCGGGTCGAGGACGAGCGCGCTGGCGGATGGATTTGTCATGATGGATTGCGGAAGCGCGGAAAGATAGCGCGCCGCGTCACATTCATTCGCGGAAGGGGATAGTCCCGCGAGACGTGCGGTGTAAATTTGAGTGAGACAGAGCGCGTCCGTTTGCAGGTCGTGATCGAGCGTGGTGACGATGTTCAACCCGCCGCGTTCGAGTCGCTGACGGTCGTAGCGGCTGGACAGTTGCATCATCACGAGATTGATGAAAGCAGGGAGCCCGCCCTCGATTTCTCCCCCGCGGGGAGAGGGGAGATCGAGCGATGGCACATCTTCGATCGTCCCCAGCGCTTTCATCACAAGAAGCACTTCCAGCCCGCGTTGGGTGGCGGCTTCGGGCGCGTCGATGGGATTCAGACTCGGCGTCTGACTCACCGCCGCGAGCAAAGCGGACTCCGCGAGGGATAAATCGGTGGCGGGTTTGTCAAAGTAAAGTTCGGACGCGTCCTCGATTCCGAAGGCGTAATGTCCGTAGTTGGCGGAGTTGATGTACCATTCCATCACCTGATCGCGTCCGAAACGCGACGTGATCTGCGCGGCGAGGATGCGTTCGCGCAGGGCGCGTCGCAGGGACGGCGGCTCCGCGAACAGCAGAAGATCGTAAGCCAGTTTTTGCGCGAGGGTGGGGTGCGCGTCGGGATTGTCGAGTCCGCTGAGGAGGTAGCCCGCGTGATTCTCAAAGCCCGTGTCTGCCGCGGTGATGGTCGCGTCCACGAGCGATTTGGGCAGGCGATGCAATGGCAGGTAGAGACGTGTCGCATCGGAGGGGGTAAATGTGAAAATGACGTGTTCGCCCGTGCGATCATAGAGACGCGTGGGTTGGAGCAGAAGTCCGTTGTTTTGATTTAATAAAATGGGGAGTTGGTCAATCGAGGGCAGGTCGCGCGTCAGGTCCGCGTAGGCGAAGACGGAGGCGAAAATCCCGATCGCGAGCAGAATCGAAAAGATATAGCCGAGTCCCAGCCCCGCGGCACGGACGCGTGACTCAGCGCGGCGGCGCTGGTCCGCGCGGCGTTCGCGTCGGCGGTGGACGATTTCGGCCAGGTTAGGCATGTGGGGAATTGTACAACGAAAATGTAGGGGCAGGGTCATCCTGCCCTGAGCGAGATGATCTTGCCCCTACGAGTTATTTCTTACAATCGCATCCGTCATCTTGACGACGCGGCTGATCTGCATCACATCGTGCACGCGGACAATGTCTGCGCCGCGGGTGATTCCCACCGCGACCGCGGCGGCTGTCCCTTCGACGCGTTGGTCGGGAGGCAGATCGAGAGTGTAGCCGATGAAAGATTTGCGCGAGGGACCGAGCAGGACGGGGAAGCCGAGGGCGCGGATCTCGTCGAGGCGGCGAATCAATTCAAGGTTGTGCGCCACCGTTTTGCCGAATCCAATCCCAGGATCCAGGATGATGCGCTCGTCGGGGATGCCCGCGCGGCGGGCAATCGTAACCGAGTCCATCAGTTCGCGCTTCACGTCTTCGATCAGGTTTTCGTATTCCGCGCCGATGTACGCGTTGCCGAGTTGGGCTTTCACTTCCACGCTGGCGGGATTACTGCGGTTGTGCATCAGGATGACAGGCGCGTTGTGTTTGGCCGCGACCCGCGCCAGGTCGGGATCGGCGCGCAGTCCCCACACGTCGTTGACGATGCGCGCGCCCGCATCCAGCGCGGCTTCGGCCACTTCGGCTTTGTACGTGTCAATGGAGATCAACGCGTCGGGAAATTCGCGCGCAAGCGATTCGATGACGGGGATGACGCGTTCCTTCTCGGCGGCCGCGTCCACAGGCGCGGAACCTGGCCGCGTGGATTCTCCGCCCACGTCGAGGATGTCACAGTTGACGGAAAGAAACGCGCGCGCCTGCGATAGCGCGACAGAAACAGAATCTCCCTGCGCGATGATTCCGTCTCCCGAAAACGAATCGGGTGTGACGTTGAGGATGCCCATCACGTAGGTGCGGGAACCCCAGTCAAAACTAGGGTTGGCGATTTGGAGGGGTTTCATACAAGTACAACCGTCATTGCGAGGGCGTTCTCCCCGAAGCAATCTTGCTCTCGTTGAGGCGATTGCTTCGCTCGAAGTGCACTCGCTCGCAATGATGAAAATTTCTACGGAATTTGGTCCAGCGGGCGACCCAGCCAGGCCTCGGCCTCGTTGATGTCGGTGAAGATCTTCATCGCCGCGGCGGTTTCGGGCAGGGCCAGCGCGGCCACCGTGCGGATCGCGTCTGCTACGGTGGTGTCGGCCACCACAACCGCGAGGCGGATGTTGCGCGCGGATGGATCGCTGTTCGCTTCCACCGCGGCGCGAATCGCCTTTTCTGGAATCTCCTTCACTGAGCGCAGATCATACAAGTTGCGCGTGCGGCGGTCCGAGCCGAGCAGGTGCTCCAGTGCGAAATCGTGCCAGGCCTTAATGGTCGCGTCCGAAAGGTCGGTAAACGTCAGCGACATGCCTCCGTCGCCGCGGCGCACAACGCTCAGTCCCACGCCAGGCGCGGCAGTCCAGTTCAATGGTTTAGGTTCGGTCATTTCGCCTCCAATAGTCTGGTTGAATTATAACTTTGTTTCTCTCGTTGTTCTCCCGCAGTTCAACTGCGGGAGAATTATGCAGGTGAAACGATGTCGAGCAGGACTCCCAACTCGGCCAGCGCGGCCGCGATCTTGGGGACTGCTTCACTTTTGACGACGACTGCCGTCGGGCCGAGCGGCTCACCGAGGAAGCGCGCCGCCTTCGACTTTCGCAACTCTTCCAGGACCTCGGGCCTGCTGACCCGTAAAATGGTTTGACTCTCCGTCCGCGCCTCGGTCCCGTTAACTTCCCAGCGTTTGAGCGCCTTCACCAACGCGGGCGGGACGTTGCTCTTCGTCACTTTGACCAGCAACGATAATAGTTGTTCGGCCTTCAGTCCCTGCTCGCTGGCGCGTTTGAGCGATTGCGCACTGACGTGATAAATGTAGTCCGCGCCTTTGGGTTCATCCCATTCGCAGAAACGCGCGATCTGGTAGCGAACCGCGCGCGACGCGTTGCGCGGAACAGAAATCTTTCCGCTGGATGCGATGATGATTTTCCCAGACTCGGTTGATGGTTGGCGGTTGGCGGTTATCAGTAGGCGGAAAGCCGTGAAGTCTTTTCCCTCTTCGGGAGCGGCAAGATCGGCAAGACCAAGCCAATGAAGGAGTTGAACCACAAAGCGGACGAGCGCGCCGTCCACCGAATCCCAATAGGCAAAGCCGCGCAGATACTGTCCATCGGAGGCGCGTTTGATGAACCACGAGTCGTAGTCGCCTGCGGGGCGTTGAAAGTCGGGATGTTTCAATTTCAGGTCGCGCAGAAAGGCGGGGAGACTCCACCACTGGTTTTGCGGAATGGCCTGGATGAAATTGATGAGCGTATTGCGCGTTTCGCGCGAATCGTTCTTCCACTCCCCTTCGCAGACGATGGAAGGAAGCAATCTCAACTCATCGAAGGTCGTCGAAGGTTTCCACGCGTCCACGAGCATGGACAAGGCATCGAAGCGTGGAGATTCAAGAAATTTCTTCACCGCTTCGGCTTGGGGAACGTTTTTCTTGAGAATCTTCGCGGTGTGGAGCAACGCGGGCAATTGTGGGGCGGACACTTGCACCGCACGCAAGTGCAGGTGTTGGTAATCCGCCTTACCAATTCTTAGCGCGGCCAGCAAGGTCGTCGCATCATCGAGGATGTGATCGTTCGCGGGAATCTCGAAGGCTTTTTCCACGGGTGTCGCGGGGCGGCCAAGAATTTCTTTTGTGTTTTCTTTGCGTTCTTCGCGTGCTTCGCGGTTAATAATCCCCAATAGATCATCGGGAAGGTACGCGAATTCCTGCGCACCCTTTTCAGTATCGAAGAAGGCTTTGGCGAGCAGGCCGCGATAAAACAACATTTCCGCCGCGGAGACGGGTTTGCGGTGCGGCTGTTCGCGGTCGCGTTTGGCCGCGCCCATTTCGCGTATCTCGCCGAAGCGACGGGCGAATTCCGCCCAGGGGATTCTTCCACTCGCGGCGAGGAGCGCGTCCAACGCGGGACGGGCTTCGGTGGGCAGAACGTCGAGGGTCTCGCGAACCAGTTGAGGGTCCAGGAGAGAGGCGGAGAGTTCGTCCGCGGCAGAGTCGCGCGCGTGCGCGTCGAGTTCGAGTCCCCAAAGTTCCGCGAGGATGCGGAGATGTCCGAGGTCGTGTGGATGGAGCGATGTGAGCAGGTCGGGCATGGTCGGGTTTAAGGTCACAGGTTGAACGTTGAAGGTATACCGCACTCGGTCACAAATTGCGCTTTTTTGGAAGGCGGAAAGCGCAATTTGTGACCGTGGGTATTATATTGTAACCTTCCAACCTTCAACCTGCAACTTTCAACCGCGAATGACTTTCAACGCCTGCGGCAACACTTCAAATGTTATATCGCGCACATCTGAGCCAAAGGATGTGAAAATTTCTCCGTCGGCGTGAATGTAAAGCGGACGGTCAGATTTGAGACTGAGTTTTTTGAAACTGTCGAGGCGCGTGGCAGGGAAGCGCAGGTGCGTGCCTTTCATGAATTCAGGCACCAGGCGGAACATCATGCCGCGCGAAACTTTTTTAACGTTGAGTAATTGGAGCGTGCC
>JAYRVQ010000514.1:0-1977 GCA_041918465.1 Anaerolineales bacterium | reverse complement strand
TCGGACCCGCGGAGGGACACCTCGCCTCAGGCCTCTCTGGCCGCGGACGCATGGTCGAGCCGAACGAAATCCTCGGTCACCTGCGCCTCATTCTTGGACGGGGAGGCGCGCTCGCGGGTAAATCGGTCGTCATCTCCGCGGGCGGGACTCAGGAGCCGCTCGACCCTGTCCGTGTGCTGACCAATCGCTCCTCGGGCAAACAGGGTTACGCCCTCGCCCAGGCCGCGCTCGACGCAGGCGCGGACGTGACGCTGGTCACCACACCCACCGCGTTGACGCCGCCCATCGGCGCGCGAGTGATTCAAGTTGAGACGGCGCGTCAGATGCTGGAGGCCGTGCTGACCGAATCCGTTTTGGCGGACGCGCTCATCATGGCCGCGGCCGTGGCGGACTTCCGACCGAAAAAGGCCGCGGGGAACAAGATGAAGAAACGGGACGGGATTCCGCAGATCGCGCTCGAAGTGACGGAAGATGTTCTCGAAGCGGTGGCAGGCCAAAAGTCGAAAAAGAAGCGACCGAAAGTCCTCGTGGGGTTCGCGGCTGAGTCCCGCGATCTGTTGTCGAACGCGTTCGAAAAGTTGAAGTCCAAAAAATTGGATATGATCGTCGCCAATGACATCTCTGCATCCGACGCGGGCTTTGGCGTGGAAACGAATCGTGTCACATTGTTGTTCGCGAAGGGGAAGCAAGAAAGCCTGCCGCTGATGAGCAAGGTTGACGTGGCGGAGATTATCGTTGCGCGCCTCGCGGCGTTGCTGGAGAAGTAATGCGAATTCTCGTTATTTCGGACATTCATGCAAACTATGAAGCCCTCGAAGCCGTGCTGGCAGATGCGGGCGCGGTGGACGAGACCTGGTGTCTCGGCGATATGGTGGGCTATGGCCCCGACCCGAACCTGTGTGTGGAAATGATCTGCGAGCGCCCGAACCTGACCTGTCTGTTGGGCAATCACGATGTGGCCCTGTTAGGAAGGATGCCGCTCTCAGCGTTCAATGGTGAGGCGCGCCGCTCGCTGGATTTGCAGGCGCGCGTGCTGAATGCGGACAATGTGGAATTTTTGCGATCCCTGCCTGAGAACACACTGACACGCGGCGAGGTGACCCTGGCGCATGGCTCGCCGCGCGACCCGATTTGGGAATATGTCTTGAACACGCTTGCGGCGCGCTTGAATTTTGATTATTTCACCACGCCGTTCTGCTTTGTGGGGCACGCACATTTGCAGTGCATGTTCCAGTTTGACGAGAAGATGAACCAGGTCTCCCTGGAAGTGCCGAGACCGGGGAAGGCGATGGCGATGGCGCCGCGCGCCATTTTTAATCCCGGATCGGTGGGACAGCCGCGCGACCGCGACCCGCGCGCCGCCTATGCCATTTTCGATCCTGAAGCGCGTACCTGGGAGCCGCGCCGCGTGGAATATGATATCCCAGCCGTGCAGGCGCGCATCCGTGAATTGGGGATGCCCGAAAAGCACGCGGTGAGGATTGCAGAGGGGTGGTGAGGTAGTTTGCTAGTTAGTTGGTCTGCTGGTTCGCTAGTCAGGCGGTAGGGGCAGGAACTTTTGGTTTACCTGTTTCGTCCTTTGGGCGAGAAATCGCTGATTGAAAAGGAGAAGAGAAAATGAAACGTACTCTGCTTTTTGTCCTGATTGCCGCATTCTTGCTGTCTGCCTGTGGCGCAATGGCCGCTGCCACGCCCGCGCCCAATTATGCCCGACCTTCCAATGGAGTAGGCGGCGGTGACGCCGGTTATCCGCAGGAGATGCCTGTCGCTCCTGTGGAGGAATCCTACGATGCTGCCGCGCCAGATTCCAACAAGGGCGGTGTGGAAGCCGCGGCGCGCGAGCGACTGGTCATCAAAAACGCCGACCTCGCCATTGTGGTCAAAGATCCCGAAGCCGCGATGACCGCCATTGCCAAACTGGCCGAGGGACTGGGCGGTTTCGTTGTCTCATCGAACCTGTATGAGTCCTACACATCC
>JAYRVQ010000513.1:0-2159 GCA_041918465.1 Anaerolineales bacterium | reverse complement strand
ACTCATCTGGTAATTTCTTCGCTTCCTTCGTGGACTTTATCCTGTCCCTGTTCAAAAAGAAAGAACCTGCCCCCGCGCCCGCCCAACCAGCGGGCATTCCCGACGATCCCGATGAACCGGTCGCCATCAGCCTCAGCAAGGTGATGGTCGTCATCTACGATCCAACGATGGAAGATGGGCAAAAACTTTCGCAAAAGATGAACTGGCATCGCCCGGATGAACTGATCACTTCCTGCGCGGCTGATATTCTGCAATACAGTCATGGCATGGCGCGCTATCAGATCGTCCAGCGCGTCACCGTGGACGAATTCCCCGTCAAAGTGGACGGCTACCGCTACACCCCGCAGGCCTACCTCGATGTTCTGCGTGGCGCGGCCCAGCCACACGTTCCAGCGGACGCGGATTACAACGCCATTCTGACGCATTTCGACATCCTGTCCAAAATAGCGAGGGGAGAAATTAACGAAGTCTGGATCTTTGCTTTCCCGCATGCCGGTTTCTTTGAATCTGCCATGGGCGGCGCGGGCGCGTTCTGGTGCAATGCACCGCCGCTTAAAAATACCGCGCAATGTCCACGGCGTTTTGTGGTGATGGGATTCAGTTATGAGCGTTTTGTCGGCGAGATGCTTGAATCTTTCGGTCACCGCACCGAATCGATCCTGTCGAAAACCTTTGAAAAACTCACCAGCGATGCCAACCTGTGGACGCGTTTCATCCGCTACGAAAAATCCGCGCCGGGCAGGGCCGCCTGTGGCAACATCCACTTTGCGCCCAACAGCCAGCGGGACTATGACTGGAATAACCCCGCGTCCGTCTCCAGCGAATGTTATGACTGGCTCCTCAACTTCCCGAATTTCAACGGCGATGTCCGCACTGTCACCTCCGCGGAATGGGGCAGTGGCGATATCCTTCTTCACCACCAGTGGTGGCTAAATCACATCCCGCACGTGGCCGGGCGGAAGAACGGCATCCACAACAACTGGTGGCAATACATTCTCAACCCCAATAAAGTGACCGTTTAAAAATCAGTCCCCGTTTCCAAAAAACGGGGACTTTACTTTTTGAAGATCAGACTGCAACACGTCACTCCGCCCTCTGCCTTCGACAACTCATCCGCCTCCACCGGGACGATATGCCCGCCCGCCGTTTCGAGCCGCGTTCGCGTCCTCGCGAACGCGGACGGGTAGATGAGCGCGTCTCCGATCAGCAACGCGTTCGCCGCAAATGCCTCGGACGGGTCCACTTCGATGAAATCAAATCCGCTGAAATATTTTTTCTCCACCCATGCGGGGTTGATCAGCAAAGTATTTTCCGCCACCTGCGACACCCCTGATTTCAAATGCAGACATTCCGTGACGGGGACTCCGATCACTTCATAATCGAACGGGCAGAGCAAATTCGTCATCTGCTCCAGAGCGGACGCGTTCGTGCGCAGAGTCTGCCCGACAAAAATTTTCCTGCCCACCACCAGAACATCCCCGCCATCCAGCGTCCCCGGCGACTCGATGCGCACCAATCGGCGATGCGGCTCCAGCGCCCGCGCGATGGACTCCACTTCAGGCTTGCGAGAGTCCGCGCCAGGACGCGTCAGCACCGCCACCTCGTTCAACACGATGGCCGCGTCCTCCACGAAGACCGAATCGGGCAGGTCTGGTTCCTCGGGCAGGGAGATTACATCCAATCCCAGCGAACGTAGGGCGTCGCGATATTGATTGTGTTGTGTTCGGGCGCGAACCACGTCAATGGGCTTGCGCGCCAGGTGAGTCAATTCGCAGTCCACAATCGAGCGGCTGACTTCGCGGGTGATGGCTATTATTTGATTTTCCATACTTGATACAGTCCCAACTTTCCGCCTTCTCCATCTGAATAAAACGTCTCTTCCACGCGGAAGCCTGTGGCATCTGCCAACTCCCCCAATTCCTCCTCGCTGAACTGGTGAACATAGCGCAGTCCCTCGCCGCCGCGCCGCCAATCGAGCAGGTAGTCGCCCGCGTCCACATCCGCTTGTGACAAGCCGATCCGCTCCCAGGGTTGGACGCGGGCGTGCAGTTTTGCGCTGTTCAGGAATTGCCAGTTGGAAAGAATGAACCTTCCATTCGAGGCAAGATGGTTTCGCACGAAGTCAATCAACTGAACTCGCAATTCACGCGAAGGAATGT
>JAYRVQ010000512.1:0-4879 GCA_041918465.1 Anaerolineales bacterium | reverse complement strand
TCCCACCAGCGCGGCGGCGAGGGGGACGGTGATATTGTCCACATCGTGGAAGGGCAGGGATTCGACCGCGGCGGCCGTCAGCGAGAGAATGGCGAGGGGGACGAGGTAGCCGCTAAAAGGTCCGGGGAAGACACGGGCGGAGACGTAAATCCACAGGATGAAAGCAGAGAGAACAAATCCGCCAAGGAGGACGCTTAACGATCCGATCCAGGATTTTTCGCGGCTCCACGGAAGTTTGGGCGAGGGGAAGCGGCGTCCGACCACGTCTGCAATGCCATCGCCGCCGCACATCAGCATGAGGGCGGTCATGCCGATGGGGGATGCGCGCCAGAAGATGAGGGTAAGCGCCACGAAGGCGATGCCGTAGAAAAGGGGACCGCGCAAGATCTCGCGGCGGTCGCCGGTGCGGGACATGGCGCGCACGGAGGCTTCGTCTTTGATGAGGCCGAGGCCGATGAGCGCGAATTGGAGGGTGATGAGTAGAGGGACGCAGGCGGCCCACCAGCGCGCGTCGGGGGTTTCGCGGAAGAGGAACCAGCACAGCACGAAGACCGGGCCAGTGGTGATGTGGATGACTTTGCGGCTGAGACGGCTTTCGATGAGGCCGCGGTGCGCGGCGAAGTCCATGATGCGGAGCCAGATGAGGCTGATGGCGAGGGTCAGGAGGGCGGCGATCCAGTTATCCATGAGAGTCTCCTCGATTTCTTTTGGCGGGATGCTCCATTGTAATTCAGATGTTGAGTCATTTTCTGCCTCAGATTATACGGATTAAGTAAGGTAAAAACAACTTCCCATTTTCCAGTTACCTGACAGTTTCAGGAAACGGGACGCGGAGAACACGGACTGGCACGGAAAACACAGAGATTTTTTAAATCCGATCTGTGAAAATCCGTGTAATCCGTGGCCAAAGGCACTTATCAAAGTTCGTGAGCAGTTGCACTGCGAGTCGTCAGCAGTAGTGGCTCAGTGTAAGTGATGATCCTCGTGGGGCGGGATGGAATCCCGCCAAATTTCGAGTATGCGGAATGCCATTCCGCACCACATCTCTTATTTAAAAAGAGACAGTCACTTTGAAAGTGACTGTCTCTTTTACTTTTGGAAATGCAGAAGTTGTTACGGTGTGATGATGATCTCGTCAATGGTGGCGCGTGTGCCGATCAGACGGAACTCGACCACGTGGTTGCCCAACGGGAAAACAGGAGAGATCCAGGGGGCTTGATAAATATACGGCGCCGCGGACTGAAAGATGGTGCCGACTTTGACGCCGTCCACGTAGACATCGAACCTGCCGAGATTGAAGCTCCTCTGGTGGAGCAGGGTGAAGCCCGTCCCGTTGAAGTGGAAGACAGCCGAGGTGGCCAGGAAACCTGTCATGTGCTGGCTACAGTTGGTGGCCAGACACGTGGTCTTGGTGACCCACCCGCCGTTGTAGGTCCAGCCCGGGTTGGTGTCATCGTAGTTGCCGCCGCCGTTCCAGAGGCCGGTGAACGTGGCCGTCGCGTTCGTGGTGTTGGACAGCACCTCGTAGAAGGCGTCATCGAAGACGCGCACAGCAAAGTAGTAATCCACACCGGGCGTCAGGTCTGTGACGGTGACGAACTCGGGCGTCCCGATGGCTGACGGGGCAGGCACCACGCCCGCGGCCGGGGTGGCGAGGAACCAGGTGTTGTCGTCAATAATAGGACTGGTCGAGTAGCGGATCTCGTATTTGACCGCCGTGTCGTCGCCGGGCGGGATAGAGAGGAGCGGGTCGTCGCCGGTCGCGGTCCAGGTCAGGTCCACCTCGCCGTCAATGGCGCCGGGAACCGCTACCAGGTCCACGATGGGATCCGGCGCGCCGTAGTCGTTGGGTGTGTTGATGTAGATCTGGTCGATCGTCACCTGCACCTGAGGTGGAGGCGGTCCCCAATAGTTGTGCTCGAAGCGCACCGAGTGAGGTCCGGCCGCCAATATCCGGCTGGTATAGATGCGCGCCAGCGCGGGGAAGGGTGAGTACGTGTCTATGCTGGTCTCGTATAGGCCGTCAATGTACACATCCAAAATGGCGCCGATGGGCCCGGTGGAGTAAGTGAGCACGAACTGGGTTCCGGTGAAATAGAAGTAGGCGTAATCGCCCATTTTATTGGAAACGTGCAGGGTGTTATTGCGGGCGCCTGCTTGGTTGAGCAGTTTCCAGTTGCCAAAGTACAGCCAGCCGCCATGCCTGTCATCGTAGATGCCGGTGTCGAAGGGCGCGCCCGCCAGCGGGATGGCTGTGGCGTCATTGGATGGGAAGCCGTAGTTGCCGCCATCGTCAATGGCCGCGATGCAGAACAGGTAATCGTAACCGGGGATCAAGCCGGTGAGCGTGGTGGTTTGGACGGTGCCCGCGATCTTGGGGACGGGCAGGCCCCAGTTGATGATGCCCGCATCCGGGCCGCCCCAGTCCACGGCGCAGGTGTGGAAACCATCGTTCGGCATATACTGGACCTCGTAACTGGTCGCCGTGCCGACCATCCCGTCATCGCCGACGGAGGTCCACGAAAGGGTGACCAGGCCAGTAGTCGTGCCGACCGTGGCGGTCAGGTCGAAGATCGGGTCGGGAGGGATGAAGTCCGGGAAGGAATAGACGGTAACGTAATCGAAGTTCGCCCGCGAGAAGCCGACCGCATGTTTGAGCGTCAGTTTGTGGATGCCGTCAGAGTAGATCCAGCCGCTACTCCAGACATGCAACGAAACTGCCGGGGCATTCTGGTGCAGGCTGGTTTGCAAAACGTCATCCACGTACACATCCAGGTTGCCGCCCAGAGGGCCGTGGTAATAAGTCAGGTCAATGCCAACGCCATCGAAGTAGAGCACAGCGGTGTTGTTGACGTTATTGGAAACGCGGATGGCATCCTTGTAGGCGCCATAAATTGCGAACGGATAGGTTGTCCAACCGGCAGAGTAGGCAAAGACACTGCCGTAGTTGCTGTCCCATTTCTGACCGCCCGCGGTGCCGAAGGCCACCGTCTTGGGGACGAAGGAAAAGTTGAGGCGCATCGGATCGGGAAGGGTGGGAAGCGGCGAGAGGCTGTCGCGCGCTACTTCAACGTAATATTTGATTCCCGCGCGCAGGTTCAGGGTGAGAGCCGAGGTCGTGACCACGAGGCTGGCATTGTTGTTACAACCCAATTCGAGCAGAGAGCCGGGAACAAACGGGTCATCCATGAAGACGGCCAGCACGGTATCGTACGCGCTGTTGGTGGTGTTGAGCGTGACCACGCCCGGGTTGGTGGGAGTAAAGGTGTACCACACGGTGGCGTCACCCTGTCCGAAGCCGCTTTCGCAGGAAAGGAACGGGTCAAGCGCATCACCGGTGGCCTGGTTGATGTCCGCGATGATGTGGGTGAAGGCCGCAACCGTGATGACCGCCGGGGTGAGAAAGTCATCGTTGGTGGGCGGCAGGGCATAAGCCGGTGTGGCGCTCACACCAGCCGCCAGCACGACCAGGCCGAAGATGGTTAGTCCGTGCAGGATGAGGCGGGTGAGCGAGTGATGTCTAATGGAAAACATGGTACCTCCGTTTCAAGGGCTGGCGCGAAACCAGTTGTATAACGAGTCCGGGCACAATTCCGTTCTTGCATTGTACCCGTCAATAAAGGAGACTGCAACCGAAGAGCGGACGATTTTGGTACTATGGTACTAGATTTCACAACCTGGTGGGTGCACGTTAATCTGGCGTTCAGGTGGGGAATTATGAAGGATGAATTAGACATCTTGCATAACTCAGCGAGTATGCCGATGTCAGAGGTTTCTTTGCCACGGATTACACGGACTTTCACAGATTTATTTTTAAAAATCCGTGCTAATCTGTGACATCGTGCCCGCAGGGTAAATCTGTGGCTAAAAGTACTTTTGCAAGAGGTCTATTATGAAAGATGAAGTCGGCATATCCCCGGATGAGCGCAAATCCCAATCTCGATTTGCAATTCATAATTCTGAATTTCTAATTCATGAAGTGGGCCCGGCTGGATTCGAATACCATCCCCTTAATGGGGGCCACGAACAAGAAGTGGGCCCGGCTGGATTCGAACCAGCGACCAAGCGATTATGAGTCGCCTGCGCTAACCACTGCGCCACGGGCCCGGGAATCGGTTGAAAGTGAAAGGTTGCAGGTTGAACGTTGCCTCCTCTTGCCACAACTTTCAACTCGCAACCTTCAACCAAACTTGAGCGGGAGACGGGATTCGAACCCGCGAATATCAGCTTGGAAGGCTGATGCCTTACCACTTGGCGACTCCCGCGCGGCCATCATTTTACCGTGAGGCGTGAACACGGTCAAGCAACCAGCCATTACTGCCGCAAATGATAAGGCACATCAATGATGGCGCGTTGAAATCCACGGTTGCGCCGCCGATACAGCATGGCCGCTTTGAGGAGCCAGGCCGTCTGGTTATGCAATAAACTGTGCCACCACTTCACCGGCACAAATTCCGGCAGGATGACCGTGGCGAGTTGCCCGTCATTATGCTCCGCGTCGGTCCGATCCAGAAAATCGAGGATGGGTTGCGCGATGGAACGATACGGGGACGAGACCACTGCAAGCGGGACGTCCGGCCAGAGACGATTCCACTTTTCCCGGACGGCCTCCGCCTCCCCCGCCTCCATCTCGACGTAGACGGCTGTCACGTCACTCGAAATGGCGCGGGCGAAATCCACCGCCTCGACGATGCCGCGATGCACGCCCGAGATCGGGATGACGACGCGCGGCGAGGGTGACGGCTTGAGCGAGGGCGGCAGTCCCTGCAGGGAAAGTTCGCTCGCCACTTCGCGGTAATGCGCGCGGATGCGCAGAAAAACGGTCACGATCACAGGGATGAGGATAACCGTGATCCAGGCGCCTTCCATGAATTTGCTG
>JAYRVQ010000511.1:0-7083 GCA_041918465.1 Anaerolineales bacterium | reverse complement strand
CCTCGCCTCCGTACCTGCTCTGGCTCGACGGCGCCGACATTTTGCTTTTCTCCTCGGCCTCTCCTGGCCGCGGCCTCAACGATCACGAAAAACTCGAGTCCGCCCGCTGGGTGGAGCGCGTCAACAAATCCTACGCCAGCCTTTTCACCACCTTCGTCGCGCACTCCAACCGCGTCGGCTACGAAGACGGACTCAACTTCTGGGGCGGATCGACGGTCTTCGACCCGCGCGGCGAACTGGTGACTCAAGCCCCCTACCAGACGGAAGCCCTCGTCGCTTCTTCCCTCGACCTCGGCCTGCTGAGGCGAACCCGAGCGCGTCTGCCCCTCCTCCGCGACGAACGGACAGGTCTCGCGCACCGCGAACTCGGACGCATCATCTCCTCCCGCGAGGGCGGCTGGAAAGGTCACAATGACTGACCTGACCATCAATCCATCCCTCGCGCGTCAAATCCTCACGGGTTTCATTAAATCCGAGATCACCCGCGCAGGTTTCTCGCGTGCTGTCATTGGTCTATCCGGCGGATTGGATTCTGCTCTCTCCTGTGCTCTTGCCGCTGAGGCATTGGGACCTGAGAACGTTCTCGCTGTCCGAATGCCGTACAAAGCCTCCAGCCGCGACTCGCTGGAACACGCCCAGTTGCTCATTGACCAGCTCAAAGTCCAGAGCGAGACGATCGAGATCACCGACATGGTCGAGCCGCTCATCAGTCTCGACCCCGACATGTCCAAGACGCGCAAGGGCAACATCATGGCGCGGGCGCGCATGATCGTCCTCTATGACCGCTCCGAAGTCTTCAAGGGACTCGTGGTCGGCACGAGCAACAAGACCGAAATCCTGCTCGGCTACTCCACCCTGTGGGGTGACATGGCCGCCGCAATCAATCCTATCGGCGACCTCTACAAGACGCAAGTGCGACAACTTTCCCGCGCGATGAACATCCCCGCGCTAATCGTAGACAAACCCCCGTCCGCCGACCTCTGGGCTGGTCAAACCGACGAAGACGAACTGGGCTTCACCTACGAGCAAGTTGACCAATTGCTCTACCTGCTCGTTGACCAGCGCTACCTGCCCGAAGAATGTGTGGAGGCTGGCTTCGACAAATCCTTCGTAGACAAAGTAGTGACGCGCATTCGCCGCAATCAATTCAAACGCATGATGCCCATCATCGCCAAGATCAGCAACCGCACCATCGGTTACGATTTTCTCTATCTCCGTGATTGGGGAACATAGCATTCCCAAGCCACCGCGGATTAACGATTACCCTTCAATTCCCATACAATGCGGATAGACAGGACTTTTGGCGGTTGACTTGCACATTGAAACTGACTATACTCGTCAATGAGGTAAGCCACCATGCGACCCCTGACTTTTTTCGAGGTATTTGCGTTTTGAAAGGCACGCGTCTGGGCGCGTGCCTTTTGTTATCTCAAATATGAAAAGGAGATAAAGTATGGACTATGGAATGATCGGTAAGTTGGAAAAGGCCAAGCGTTACGCGGAAGACCGTCAGCGATTTCGCTTCAACAAGTTCGATGTGACCTTTCATGGCGACAACAACGAGCACTACGTCAGTTTCGAGAATGGTGTCTTTCATTGCGATTGCGAGTTCTTTATTACCCACAAGCGGTGTGGACATACCATGGCGCTCGAAATCCTGCTCAAAGATATGATCGCGGTCGCTGAATAAGCGCATACCTGATTAGTTTCAGATGGCATCAGTCACCCTTCGTTATCGCGGAGGGTGACTGTGTTATTTAGAACTCCATGAGTATTGTCGACGCGCTATTTTAAATTCGGATGATTTCGGGTACAATTTTATTCATGAAGAACCTATCTCGCCGTGACTTTCTAAAACTGGGTGGGCTGGCACTCGGGACAGCGGCTTTTTCGCCGCTCATCCCATCCCAACCCGCCTTTGACGACGCGTCTTTGGTGCGCGTAGCCACGACTTCGGTGAGTGTATATCAAGAACCAAGCGATGAGAGCAACATTGCTGGTACCTGGTATCGGGATGAACTCGTCCACGTTTATGAGGAAGTTAAAGGTTTGAGCGGGGAGCCAAAACATAACCCGATCTGGTATCGCGTGTGGGGCGGATATATGCACCGTGCCCGCCTGCAAAGGGTCAAAATTCTATATAATAAACCGCTGGAAGCCCTCCCCGAGGGGATGCGCCAGTTGGTGGAAGTAACTGTTCCGTACACTCAATGTTATCAATTTTCCAATCGTTACGGCTGGCAACCGAACCTTCGCTTATATTATGAATCGGTGCATTGGGTGGACGAGATTAGGGAGGGGCCCGATGGGACTCCCTGGTATCGCGTCTTCGATGCGTCTGGCGTTTATTATGTTTCATCACTGCACGTCCGCCGGATTCCCCATGAAGATTTGAGTCCCATTTCCCCGGATGTGCCTCTCACAGAGAAACGCATTGACGTAAATCTGACCACCCAAAAAGTTACCGCGCTCGAATACGATAAGCCAGTCTTTGAAGCGAAGATTGCGTCGGGCGCGCCATCTGCCCGTAAGCCGGGACAGATCTCCACGGTCACGCCCATTGGCGACTTCCGTGTTTTCGAAAAGAAGCCCGCTGTCCATATGGGGAACGGCAATCTTGTTGCAGATGTGGATGATTACGAACTGCCCGGTGTTTCGTGGGTGCTATACTTCACCGAACACGGCCACGCTTTTCACGGCACTTTCTGGCACGACAACTTTGGCACGCCCATGAGTCACGGCTGTCTCAACATGCGCACATCAGAAGCGCGTTGGCTGTTTCGCTGGGCGCTCCCCGCTCATAAAGCGGAAGACCTTGCCACAAAGTATTATTTCCGTGATTACGGAACCGCCGTCCGCATCTTTTATTAGACATGCCTGAACTTACCTGGCCTGGAAAAGGGTTACCTGATCCTGTTCCCGCTTCGCTCACAACCGAAGCGGTGATTTTTCCACAGGGACGCGGATATCCGTCTGCCAATTTGCAGAACCGCCTTATCGTAGGGGATAATCTCGCTGTAATGGCAGGTCTCCTGCCTGAATACGAAGGCCGCGTCAACTTAATCTATGCCGATCCCCCGTTTTTCACAAACCGAAAATTTCATGCCCGCATAGGCCGCGGCGAAGACTCGCGCAAGCCTGAAGGTTGGCAACTTGCCGAAGGTTATCACGACGACTGGGACAATCTCGACTCATATCTCCAGTTCCTGTACGAACGCCTGGCGTTAATGGTCCGCCTGCTCGCGTCCAACGGGACCCTTTACCTGCATCTCGACTGGCACGCGGATTCTTACGCCCGCCTTCTTCTGGACGAATTGCTCGGCTCCGAGTCTCTGCTTAACGAAATCATCTGGACTTATCATGGCCCTTCCCCAATTCGAACCGCCTTCAATCGCAAGCATGACACAATCTTATGCTATGTTAAAGGCGCAGGTTATACTTTCAATGCAGACGCAGTGCGCGAGCCGTATAATCCGTCCACAGTGAAAACCTTCGCGGCTTCACCCAAAGCGGGGTTTGGAAAAGTTCCCAATCTTGCACGCGGCAAAGTCCCTGAAGACTGGTGGTATTTTCCTGTTGTGGCGCGTCTTCACAGCGAGCGCACAGGCTATCCCACGCAGAAGCCCGAGTCCCTGCTGGAGCGTATTATTTTGGCATCTTCCAATCCCGGCGATCTGGTTGCAGACTTTTTCTGTGGATCGGGGACAACTCCCCTCGTGGCCACGCGAACGGGACGCAGATTCCTGGCCGTGGACGAGACCTTCCGCGCCGTTCACACGACCCGCAAGCGGCTAGCCGTTACCGAATCCGCTTTCACGCTGGAGCGGGATTTGGCTCCTTCTTTTCGCTCGGCTCCTTTTACCCTTCGGCGTGGATCGGAACGCACATTCAATTTGAAACTCTTCTCCGATTCCATTCTCCTCGCCAATTCAATCAACATTGATTTTTGGGAAGTGGATCCCGACTGGAATGGGACCACGTTCCGAAGCGCGAATCAGGCCGTTCGTCCCGCGCGACGCGGGGAAATTCCATCCGAGTTAAAAATAAAAGTCGGGCGCAAGGTCTGCGTCCGACTGGTGACTGTCAAGGGTCAGCAATTTCAGGTGGAGATGGATTAAACGTCCAGGCGGTAACCCACGCCGCGAATGGTCTTGAGGAAACGGGGGTTATTTGGATCGATCTCGATTGCCCGACGAAGCCAGGAGACATGCACATCGAGTGTGCGGGTATCGCCTGTGTAGTTGGTATCCCAAACGCGTTTGAAAAGGGATTCGCGTTCGACAACTTCGCCGTGATGGTCGAGTAGGATTCGTAAAAGTTTAATGAGGCGCGGTGTGAGTTTGGAACTCTTGCTCAGGCATTTGACGCGGCGTTTTTCAACATCGAGGCGGATGGGGCCAACGTGTATTACGTTTTTTCCGTCGCTGGGCAGGAGCGGCTTGATGCGGTTGACCAGCTTTTGCGCGGTGAAAGGCAGAGGCAGGATGGCGTCGGCGACATCCTTGTCCACTTCGACATCTGGGGTGACGATGAGGATGATGGGAAGCTTGGAATCTTTTTCGCGCAGAGATTGGCAGATGCGAACGCCACTGCTTCGTAATGAGGCGGCATTGACCACAGCCAGATGGGGCGCAATCTTGTCAAGTCGCTTGGCGGCTTCACCGCCGCTTTGGGCGATCACAACTTCAAATCCCTTCTTCTGCAATTCTGGCGCAAAAGAAGGGACTTCTGTATGGCGACCTTCGATCAGGAGGATTTTGGCGTCTTTCATATTGAAATGGATAAGGTCAAAATAATTGGAGTCCGCCGGATGATGCTGGCTTTCTTTAACATTGATGACCGCATTATACACCAATTCTTAACAAAGCGTTTTTCGCCTAATGGTACTGGTGTATTGTCGCAGAAGCCTCGCGGTGTAAGTCGCGAGGCTTCTGCGAAATGCAGATTGCCTGTTGGCTTTATGTGCCCTCTTCCCACGAGTTGAGGTACTTGACTTGCTCCTCGGTGAGGGTGTCGATTTGAATGCCCATGGCGTTCAATTTGATGCGGGCAATTTCGGCGTCGATCTCCGCGGGAACGGAGTAGACGCGTTTCTCAAGTTTCTTCGCATTCTTGACCATGTATTCCGCGGCCAGTGCCTGGTTGGCAAAGGACATGTCCATAACGGAAGCAGGATGTCCTTCGGCGGAGGCGAGGTTGATGAGACGTCCCTCGCCGAGGATGTTGATCTTGCGTCCGTCCTTGGTCTCGTACTGGTCAACGAACGGTCGGACGAGTTTGGGCTCGCCCTTCGACATTTTTGCCAGCGAGGGGATGTTGATCTCGACGTTGAAGTGTCCAGAGTTGGCCACGATGGCGCCGTCTTTCATGACCTTGAAGTGGTGCTCGTCAATGACGTTGATGTCGCCTGTCACGGTGCAGAGGATGTCGCCGATTCTGGCGGCGTGTTCCATCGGCATGACTTCGTAACCATCCATAACGGCTTCGAGCGCTTTGAGCGGGTCCACTTCGGTGACAATGACCAGCGCGCCCATGCCGCGTGCGCGTGACGCGAGGCCGCGTCCGCACCAGCCGTAGCCAGCCACGATAAAGCGCTTGCCAGCCAGCAAAACGTTGGTGGCGCGGATGATGCCGTCCACGGTGGATTGACCTGTTCCATAGCGGTTATCGAAGAAGTGTTTGGTCATCGCGTCGTTGACGGCGATGACGGGGAATTCAAGCATCTTGTCGGCGGCCATGGCGCGCAGGCGGATAACGCCTGTGGTGGTCTCTTCGGTTCCGCCGATGATGTCGGTGAGCAGTTCGCGGCGATCCTTGTGGATGGTGGAGACGAGATCCGCGCCATCGTCCATTGTCAATTGCGGCTTGTGGTCAAGTGCGGCGGTGATATGTTTGTAATACGTGACGTTGTCTTCACCCTTGATGGCGTAGGTGGGAATTTCGTAGATGTTGACGAGCGCGGCCGCCACATCATCCTGCGTGGACAGCGGGTTGGAGGCTGTCAGGACGAGGTCTGCGCCGCCTTCCTGAAGTGTGCGTGCCAGGTTGCCAGTCTCCGCGGTGACGTGCAGGCAGGCTGACATGCGCACTCCCTTGAGCGGCTTCTCTTTCTTGAACCGCTCGCGGATCTGGCGTAGGACGGGCATTTCGCGCTCGGCCCATTCGATACGGCGGCGACCGCCCTCGGCCTGAGTGCTGTCTTTGATATCTGAATTGCTCATGGATACTCCTTGGTATTGAGAAAGTAGAGAGCAGTTGACTATTCTTTAATTATCTGCTCTCTATTAACTGATTCAACTTTCCGCCATCATCAAAATGAGCGCGGAAGCGTTTGATAAATTGTTCGCGGGTGTACGAATGCGCCTGCGGCCCGCGCTGTTCGAGACAGTATACCGCGGCCAGCGACCCGATCTCGCCGCACAGTTTCCAATCAAAGCCGTTACTGTAGCCCGTGAGGAATCCGCCGCGGAACGCGTCGCCGACGCCCGTCGGGTCTACGATCTTCTCTTCAGGGACGGTGGGGATGTGGACCGCGTCGCCGCCAACGTACAGGTCGGCGCCGTCTTTGCCGCGCGTGATGACCAGGATTTTAACGTGTCCCAGAATCTGGTCGAGGCTCCAGCCCGTCTTCTTGGAGATGAGGCCGAACTCGTAATCATTGCAGAACAGGAAGGTCGCGCCTTCCATGTCGCGTGCCAGCTCCGCGCCTTCGAGACGAAGAACCTGCTGGCTTGGATCGTACAAATACGGGATGCCCATCTCGCGGCATTCGGCAGGGAATTTCATCATCGCGTCGGGTGCGCTCGGCGAAACCACCACGATGTCGGGTTTCTTGTCCAACTCTTTCAGCGATTGCGTGGCGGAATAACCCATCGCCCCAGGGTAGAACGAGGCGATTTGGGCAGAGTCTCGATCTGTCGTCGCGAAGAACGAAGCAGTGAACACGCCAGGGATAACTTTCATCAGCGATGTGTCCACGCCCTGCGCGTCGAGCCAGGCGCGGTAATCGCCGAAATCCTCGCCCACCGTCGCCATCACGCGCGGACGTTCGCCGAGCAGGGCCATCGTATAAGCGATGTTTGG
>JAYRVQ010000510.1:0-3227 GCA_041918465.1 Anaerolineales bacterium | reverse complement strand
TGCATTCCAAGGCACAGACCCAGATACGGGACTTTCTTTTCGCGGGCATAACGCGCCGCCAAAATCTTGCCTTCGATGCCGCGTGAGCCGAATCCGCCGGGGACGATGATTCCATCTGCACTCTGAACGATGTCCCAGCCTTTGTCCTTTTCCAGATCTGAGGCGTGCACCCAGCCTATTTCCACGTCTACACCAAGTGATAGTGCGGCATGCTTCAACGCCTCGCGTACCGACATGTACGCGTCCTGCAATTCCACATATTTTCCCACCAGCGCGATCTTCACTTTGGGGCGCGGCTTCTTCACGGCCTCGACCAGTTTTTTCCACGGCTTCCAGTCGGGGGTGCGCGTCGGTTTCAGTTTCAGGCGACCAACCAAAAAGTCCGCGACGCCCGCTTTTTCGAGAAGGAGCGGCACTTCGTACAGGACTTCCGTCGTCATCATCGGGATGACCGCGTCTTTTTCCACATCGCAGAACAGGGCGATCTTGTCGGTCAGTCCATCCTCGATGGGCTGGTCGGAACGGGCGATGATCATGTTTGGCGAGATACCGATGGAGCGCAACGCCGCGACCGAATGTTGGGTGGGCTTCGTTTTCAATTCGCCCGTCGCGCCGATGTATGGAAGCCACGTCACGTGGATGAAGAAGACGTTTTCGCGCCCAACCTCGTTTCGCATTTGACGCAACGCCTCGAGGAACGGCTGGGACTCGATATCGCCGACCGTGCCGCCGATCTCCACGAGGACGATATCCGCGCCCGTCACTTTCGCCACCAACCCGACCCGACGCTTGATCTCGTTGGTGATGTGTGGAATCACCTGGATCGTCCCGCCCAGATAGTCGCCGTGACGTTCCTTCGTGATGACCTCGGCATAAACCTGTCCCGCGGTGAAGTTGCTGACGCGGCCGAGGCGGATGTCGATGAATCTTTCGTAGTGACCCAGATCGAGGTCCGTTTCCGCGCCGTCATCCAGCACGAAGACTTCCCCGTGCTGGTAGGGACTCATCGTTCCCGGGTCCACGTTGATGTATGGGTCCAGTTTTTGGACCGCCACTTTGATGCCGCGTTCCTTGAGCGTCAGCCCGATGGCCGCGGCCGTCACACCCTTGCCAACCGAGGAGACGACGCCGCCAGTAAAGAAAATATATTTTGTAGCCATTTCAAACTCCTTTTACTTTCCTCTCCTAACAGGAGAGGGGCAGGGGGTGAGGTCAGGGTGAGGATTAAAAGTCAGTGGGGAGGGCAGTTGCGCCCTCCCCACCGGGGTTGACATTCGGGTTGGAAAGTTCGAGGATCGGCGTTTTCATCCGACCAGTTTCGTCAGGTCTTCAGCGGCGCGGCGCATTTCGAGGAAGATCAGGCCCAATTTCGCGTCCGGACGCGCCAGCGCGGTCAGAACCGCTTCGGTGCCAACCGAGGTCAGCACGATGGCTCCCTCGTCACCCTTGATGTAGACTTGTTCCAGCCCACCGCGGCCAAGTTCCCCGGAGATGCGTTCGCCAAGACTGAGCATCGCCGCCGACATGGCCGAGACGCGGTCCTCCTCCACTTCCTGCGGAAGCGCGGAGGCCATGATCAGGCCGTCCACAGAAACGATTGCAGAGGCTTCAATGTCGGGGGCGGCGGCCTGCATCGAGCGCAGGCGTTCTACCAGTTGATCGCTTCGGGATTTACTCATTTGGGATTCTCCATGAGGCTGTATCGGTGCAAAGTTTACCATAAAAATTTTTCTATTCATTGACAGTTTCAGGAAACGGGACGCGGAGAACGCGGGCGGGCACGGAAAACACGGAGAACGAGTTTTTTTGTTGTAAATTTCAAAAATCCGCGTTCCTCAGCGTAAATCCGTGTTTTCCGCGTTCTATTCTCAAAGTGTCAGATCGCTAGAAATTTTTTACTGCGGGATTTACGTTACGGTTGGTTGCGGTTTTCTCGAATCTATGAACTTTTGTTGACCCGTCTCCATCTTCATGTTAAACTTACCAGTTGCAAGCACGAAAGGAGACCAATATGAAAAACCGACAAGGCTGTCTGGCTGGCTTACTGCAACTCTTCCTGCTCGACAAACTCTTCGACTGGTTCCAGGGCCGTTTCGGCTTTGGAAAAGGCTGTTCGGGATTCGGCTGTGGGTTTATCCTGCTGATTATTTTCATCCTGATCGCTTGCGGAATCTTTAGCAACACCGACTGGCTGAGCCTCTTCTAATGCGCTGGCTGTTGGCGGGATTTCTCGCCCTCGCGTTTTTCCTTCCGCAACGCGCCGCCGCACAAATTGAGACGGATATTCGCATCACCGCGCCTGCCTCGGGCGACACGTTGCAAGGACTTATCAACATCACGGGGACCAGCGCCGCGGACGATTTCGCCTCTTCCGAACTTTCCTTTGTCTACGCGTCGGACTCGGCTTTTACCTGGTTCCTCATCTACCAAACGGATCAGCCCGTGACCGACGGCTTGCTCGCGGTGTGGGACACCTCTCTCGTCACTGACGGTGACTACAATCTGCGCCTGCGCGTCACCCTGCAGGATGGCACCATCCTCGAATCCCTCGTGACAGGACTGCGTGTCCGCAACCAGACTCCCACCGAGACTCCCACCCTTGCGCCGACTTCCACCCCGGAGTTTGATCTGCCTCCCGCCGCGTCGCCTCTGCCTCCCACTCCCATGCCTGCCCCCACCTCGACGCGTCTACCCACGCCCACGCTTCTGCCTCCCAACCCCGCGGTATTGACCGACTCCCAAATCCAAGCGTTCCTCCTCCGCGCTATTGTAGCCACTTTGCTTACTTTTATAGTAATCGGCCTCTTCCTCCGCCTTCGCCGCAACTGAAAACTGATAACTGATGATTGACACCTTCCTCCTCATTGGCCTCGGCAACCCTGGCCGCGAATACAAGGACAATCGCCACAACATCGGCTTCATGCTGATAGACAGGCTGGCTGTCCGCCTCAACTCACGCGGGTTGAAGTTGCAATCCAAAGCCATCGTCACGAGCGGACTGTACGAGGAGCGCAAGATCATCCTCGCCAAGCCGCAGACCTACATGAACCTGTCGGGACAGTCCGTGCAGGGATTGCTTCACTTCTACAAGATTCCCGCCGAGAACCTGATGGTCGCGCACGATGACCTTGACATCCCCCTCGGCACGATCCGCATCCGTCCCAGCGGGGGAGCGGGAGGTCAGCGCGGCATGGCGTCCACCATCGAACGCCTCGGCACGCAAGACT
>JAYRVQ010000509.1:0-3284 GCA_041918465.1 Anaerolineales bacterium | reverse complement strand
TACAGTCCCACCCCGACGGTGAGGTAGGGCATGAGGAGGCCGGCAATTACCATTTACCAATTACTTCCGAAATGACCGCACCAGCCGCGCAGGCCAGGCAGTGACGCGGCGCAGGTCGGGAAGGATCGCGTCCACGGCTTGCTCGCCGAGTTTCGCCACCTCGTGGACATCCACCTTGTCGAGCAGTTGGATGTGGTGCACCGCAGGTCGGATGACGATTTCGGGGTCATCCGCTTCGAGTCGCAGTTCGGTCATCTGGCGGTTCCCGATGTCAATCGCCTGCATGAAAATATCGAGAGCCTGCGCGGGGCGCAGACGTGTGATTCGCCGCATGATGACGCCAGGCAGATAGGGAATGCTCATTTCAAACGTTTGAGCTGGCGCGCCAACGGGTGTGGTCAGCACCACCGCGACAACAGGCAGGTTCGGCGCAAGCATCCGCGCCACCGAGACGGGGACAGGGTCGAGCGTGCCGCCATCGATGAGTTCCCAATCCTGGATTCGACGCGGCGGGAAAATTCCAGGCAGGGCAATCGTCGCCAACAGGGCATCCCGTACCGATCCCTCGGTCAGAATCACCTCGCGCGCCGATTTCAGATCCACGCCCGTCAAACCGCAGGGGAGGGAGAGATCATCAAAAGTTGTCGCGCCAAACACCTCGTCGAAGAGTTTCGAAGCGCCCGCCAGTCCGAGCAGGGACGGCCCATCGCCAGTCGCGTGTCCGTAGAGGCGCGACTGATCCACTTTGGAAAATAATTCCTCGATCTGGTCGGGAGTCTTTCCAAGCGCGTAGGTCGCCGCGACGATCCCGCCGAAACTTGTCCCCGCCACCGCACGGATTCGAAAACCCTCCTGTTCAAGTCGGCGGATGATACCGATGTGGGCGTTGCCCTTTGCGCCGCCGCCACCTAGTGCAAGTGAAATGTCCATGGAACTCCATTAGTTCGATTGGCGGATTGCTCGTTCCGCCACGCGTGCTATACTTCACAAGGGATTTTACCTGCTTTTCAAGCCAAACCAATCCTCATAAAAAAGGAAAATATGGCGGACACTTTCATCGAAAAATGGGATACGTTCGAACGCGGGCTCGACGCAAAAGCGCAACACCTGCCGCGTTGGGCTATCCCCGCGTTCATCGCCGCGGTTATCCTCGCCGCCGCGCTGACCTATCTCTGGCCATCGCCCGTTGAATTTCCGATGGACGATGCCTACATCCATTTTGTCTACGCGGAAAACCTCGCCGAGCACGGCCAACTTTTTTTCAGTTTTCCTGATGAAAAAGGCGTCGCCACCTCCAGTTTTCTATGGGTCATGCTTCTTGCCGCGGGACACGCGCTTGGCATCCCCGTGCACTTGCTGGCAAAAATAATGGGCGTCACCTCGCTCATGGTTGTGGGCGTGGGTGTCTACCTGCTTTTGCGTCCCCTGTGGACTCCGCTTCGCTCCGCCGCGGCCTCCCTGCTCCTTTCGCTCTCGGGGAATATGCTCTGGTTCTCGCTCAACGGGATGGAGACGACTCTCTTCCTCGCCCTCGGCATTTTGACTCTCCTCTCGTATCGCGCGGGATGCTTCGACTCGGCTCAGCACAAGCGTTGGGGCTGGTTCGGCTTCCTTGCCGCGCTCCTCACACTGACACGTCCCGAGGGACTCTTCCTGCTCGCCGCGCTGGGGCTGGTCGAATTTCTCGCACACAGACGGTTTCGCCGCGAATTTATTCTCGCCGCGTCCATCGATCTCCTGCTCGCCGCGCCATGGTTCACCTACCTGAAGCTGCGCACGGGACATTTCCTGCCGACCAGCGCATCTGCCAAACAATTTGGCTCCGCAGTCGCGACCGATTTCCTGTTGAAGCAGTATCATTTACCAGAATTTCTCGGAAGCGCTTCCAATCTGATGTATCCCGCCATGTGGATCGCCTACCTGCTCGAATTTGGTCTGGGTGGCATGGCGCTTCCACCTCCCAAGTTCAGGATGGCTGGCGTGGCGGGCAGTCCTGGGGTGGACATTTCCATCTGGGCGTTTCCCGCCGCGGCGGTGGTCATCTGGCTGATGTATCTTGCAGGGAACCGCTTCTTCAAATTGAGTCAATGGAAACTTTGGGCGCGCGATGCGCGCAAGCGAGAATTGCTCATTTTGTTTTTCTGGGTGGTCTTGCATAATCTGGCTTACATGATCCTGCTTCCCATCCCAGGGACCGCCAGTCGTTATGGCGCCGTCAATTACATCATCTTGTGGATCGGAATCGTCGCGGGTTTTTCCAGCCTGGCGCGCATATTCTTTCGCCGCTGGGCGGTTGGACTGTTCCTGTTCATCATCGTCATGGCGAACGATTTGTATTGGAATCGCGTCTACGACGCCAACATCGAGCACATGCTGGACGCGCGCATCGCGGCCGCGCATTATGTCCGCGAAAATTTCTCGGACGATGAATTGTGCGCGGCCTTCGATGTGGGTTCCCTTCGCTATTACAGTGACCGTCCCCTCGTTGAGATCGCCGCGTTGGTGGATCCCGATGGCGCGGACAAATTCCTCTTGGGCGGCGCGGACGATTATCTCGTCGAACGTGGCGTCACCTGTCTCGTCCTGCCTGGTCGCACAGGACGGGGTTCGGAAGGCATCCTGGACTTTGCCTCCATCATGAAACTGACAACAAGTCCGCTGTTTGATATGGAACTTGTCAAAGTTTTCGAGATCGACCACGACCGCTGGCTATTGGGTTATCTGCCCACTGTCAACTATCAGGCCTCGGTAACGATATATCGTTTGAAGATGAAATAACTGTTTCTAAAAAAAACAAAAAGTTCCCGTCATTGCGAGCGATGGTCGAGTAGCCGTGCGTTTCGGCGTACCGAGACCATGCGAAGCAATCTCCTCCACAATCACAGAGATTGCTTCGACGGAAGAACACCCTCTCGCAATAACGGAGATTTGTTGCTTGACGCACTTTCCGATGGGTGGTAAACTCTGCGGGCTTTCAAATCGATGCGGGGTAGAGCAGTGGCAGCTCGTCGGGCTCATAACCCGGAGGTCGCAGGTTCGAGTCCTGCCCCCGCTACCTAAGAAAAAAGACGCCAGTGAAGGCGTCTTTTTTGATTCTTGTGGCGCGAGTGTGTCGCACCCAACAGATGCAAGTCGTCTTCTCGAGGAAGGTGCGACGCACTTTTTCACTTCCCCAATTCTACACCCATCATCTTTTCCAGCGCCTTTACCAATCCGTGATTCCCGTCGCCGCCGAGACCTTGCGCCTGCAATGTGCGATACATCTGGAAGACCATGCTCGTCGC
>JAYRVQ010000508.1:0-5061 GCA_041918465.1 Anaerolineales bacterium | reverse complement strand
GACTCTCCCCAACTTGGCGGCTCCTGGCTCAGCCTCGCGGGCGTGACTCTCGGCAGCATCTTCGTCTGGGTCAGCATCTTCATCGTCCCCGCGCGCGGCGTCCTCTACGGCATCGGCTTCGCCCTCTACGCTCTTGCGATGATCCCCCCCGTCAAAGAACTCTTCGACATCGCCCGCGATGGGTTGAAGAAAATCGAATCGGCGTAATGGTATCTGACGTTAGAGAACGTCCGCTACGCGCCACGCGTAAGAGACGCTCTCTAGCGTCGGGTTTGCAACACCACTTTGCAATAAGGAGACCAAAATGAACTTCATCAAATTCATGACCAGCGGCACAGGTCGCGCCGCCCGCATCGTGCTGGGACTCGTGATCATGAGCGTCGGTCTGTTCGTCGTGCAGGGAACGATCGGCACAGTCATGGCGATCGTGGCGCTCGTCCCCATCTCAGGCGGCGTGTTCGACTTCTGCCTGGCGGGGCTGGCGATGGGCTATCCGCTCAACGGCGCGGAAGCCCGCAAGAAACTGGCTGGCAAGTGAACCCGCGTGCCGCAAACTGAAGTTTGGCGTGCATCACGTGTACCACAAACTTCAGTTTGTGCGCGTGTACCGCAAGCTTCAGTTTGCGAGAGATGCAAAACACAAAATGAAAATCACCAAAGACACCCGCGTCGCATCCATCCTCGAAGAATACGGCGACATTGCCGACGTGATGGAAGTCTTCGGCGTCAAGCGCGTGGGGCGCTACTCCCTGCGCATGTTGGCGGCGAAGGCGGTGACCGTCGAATGGGCGGCGCGCATCCACCGCGTCCCGCTCGATGAATTTCTGCAAATCCTCGAACAGGCAATTGCGAAGAAAGGCAAAGCATGAACGCGTTGATGACCAAACTCCCATCCCTCCTCGCCTTCCTCGTCGGGGTAATGTCCATCGTGGCGGGCGGGATGGTCATGCGAGGTTGGAGACCCGGCTACTCGGTTCTGTCGTGGCTTCCGGTATACAACTTTGTACTCGGTTTGCTGACCCTCATCCCTGCTTATCTGCTCTGGATGGACAATCGCTACGCCTTCGTCGCGTCCATCGTGACCTTTGCCCTGCACGCGGTTGTCCTTTTTATCCTGCTCTCCCTCTTTCGCGGACAAGTCGCAGCGCAAAGCATCGGCGCAATGTCCTTTCGTCTGGTTGTGTGGATCATCATCCTGGCATTGTTGTGGTTCCGATATTGATGGGGGAACACATGAGTACATCCCTCAGGTGATCAAGTAATCAATACTCATATAATACCCACGGTCACAAATTGCGCTTTTCCTCTTTTTAAAAACAGCGTAATTTGTGACCGAGTGGCTTATAAAATTTTCGGTCCACATCTTCATCCGGATCATTTGACCTGTAAAAACTCATCAATCACTCGGGCCACCTGACGCCCACCATACATGGCGGTCGCAACCAGGTCAGGACCAGTCACACAGTCGCCTGCGGAGAAAACACCTTCCCGGGTAGTTTGTCCGATTTTGGTTCCAGTGGTCATGATTAGTCCATTGCTGTGGGTTTCCAAGTCCGGCGTGGTCTTGCCTAAGACGGGGTCAGGCCAATAACCCAGGGCCAGAACGGCTGTATCACAGTCCAAAGTGAAATTGGAATTCTCCACTGGCACCGGGCAACGGCGTCCGTGCTCGTCCGGCTCGCCCAGCACCATCTCAATACATTCCACCGCCGCCAGTTTGCCGTCTTCACCGGCAATGAATTTCACGGGTTGGGTCAGGAAACGATATTTTGCACCCTCCTCCTTTGCCCAATGGCGGTCCTTTGTCCCGCCGGGCATCTCTGTTTCTGTACGGCGGTACAGGCAGGTTACTTCTTCAGTCCCCATACGCAGTGCGGTTCGCAGACAATCAGATGCAGTTTCACCGCCACCGATAATCACTACGCGCTTCCCAACCTTGAACGGCTCCCGCATATTGGGCGAATGCAAGTTAGGATCCAGATTGCCGCGCACCAGGAATTCTGTGGCTTCATACACCCCCGGTATGTCAGTTCCAAGGACGTTTTCCGTTTTGGCATCGACTTGATAGCCAACCCCAATGAAAACCGCGTCGAACTTATCCTTTTCCAACAAATCATCAATGGATTTTTCTTTGCCAATATATGTATTAGGGACGAATTTGACGCCGGCGCACTCGAATTCCCTCCACTTCTCAATCCATACATCTTTTGGAAGCTTGAAACTGGGAATGCCGTAGACCAGCAATCCGCCGGGCGCAGGTTTGGAATCGAAGATGGTCACCTCGTGTCCCAACTGGACAAGGATGTCTGCGCAGCCCAAACCAGCCGGACCCGCACCGATAATCGCAACCCGCTTTCCGGTGGGCGCGCCAAGCGGAATTTGGTGTCCAACGGTGCGGCGTTTGAAATCGACAGCAAACACTTCCAATTGACCACAAAGTACAGGCTCATGACCTTTATTCAACACACAGGAACCCTGGCAGAGTGCCTCGTGCGGGCAAACGCGCCCACAGATCTCTGGCAGGGAACTCGTTTGATGATACAAATCGGCAGCCTCTTCAAACTTCCCCTGCTCGATCAACCACATGACAGAAGGGATGTCGTTATGTGAGGGACAAGCCACCATGCAAGGAGCCGGGTCCGGACAATGAATACAACGTGCGGCCTGCTCCATCGCTTGCTGAGGTGTAAATTCAAGCACAATATCTTTGAAATCACAGGTGCGTTCTTCGGGAGCACGCAAGTTGAGGTCAAAGAAAGGCGCGTTGACACGTTCCTTGCGATCAATATCAAGATATTCACCAGGGACGGTTTGCATAGGGATCCTCCATTATATTTTTGTAAGCAGCCACAGCGGGATTACCAAAACTTGGTACCATGATAAACATCATACATTTTATGTGATGAAAACTCAATTCATTTTATAGTACACTTTATTCCATATTGGAATAAAGCGCAAAAATCCCATGGAAATCCGCCAGATACAATACTTCCTTTCTATCGCGAAAACCGGCAGTTTCTCAGCGGCTGCCGATGAACAATTTATCTCCCAATCCTCGCTTTCAAAAAAGATCATTTCATTGGAAGAAGAACTGGGAGTTATTCTATTTGATCGCAGCAAGCTTCATATTTGTCTGACGGAAACCGGGGAGGTGTTCTTAGAGCATGCGCAAAAACTTGATACTGCTTACAGGACCATGATTGCCGATCTCGAAAGGAGCAAATCCAATGTGGATATCCTTTCGATTGCTGCCATCCCTGTTATGCCACAGTATGGAATCACGACTCAAATCGCTCAATTCAGGGATCAATTTCCAAATATCAAATTCTCGCTGGAGGAAATCGAGGATGTAAATATCCTACCCGCATTAGATGAATATCGTATTGATCTTGCTTTTAAAAGACACAACTACCTGGACCTGGATAAATATGAGTGTCTGGAATTTTACAGGGACAAATTGCTTGTCGTGGTCTCCAAAAAGAATCGTCACGCAATAAGGACCTCCATTTCCCTGGATCAACTATCCGGTGACACATTCATCATGTTCGATAAAGTCACGACCCTGCACACCCTGATCATGGAAGAATGCAGAAAAGCCGGATTTACCCCTACTATTTTCCATTCCAGCCTTCGCTATGAAAGCATTTTCGGTCTAACAGGATTGGATGTTGGACTTTCTCTAATGCCGGTCAAAGTCTACGAGTATTACCAGCATCCCGATGTTCTTGCCATCCCCCTGGTTGAAGATATA
Organism: Anaerolineales bacterium; assembly: GCA_041918465.1. Taxonomy (GTDB): domain Bacteria; phylum Chloroflexota; class Anaerolineae; order Anaerolineales; family Villigracilaceae; genus Denitrolinea. Next base: position 1,310 of record JAYRVQ010000508.1, on the reverse strand, counting down.
GAATGTAACATTGTTTTGGTCTACCTGAAAAACAGGAAATTACCCCAGGCTGCCAGTACTTTTATCAAGTTCATTGAACGAAATGCCATAATCTGATTACCAAAACCGGGCGGCGAACATACACCTATAATACCCACGGTCACAATTTGTCTTCGGCTTTCTGACCCTCATCCCCGCGTATTTACTCTGGGTCAACCACCGCTACGCGCTGACCGCCTCCATCGTCATCTTCAGCCTGCACGCCCTTGTGCTGGTTCTGCTCTTCACCGCTTTGCCACACCGCCGCCTTCCAAAGCATCGCCGCGATGACCTTCCGCCTCGTCACCTGGATCGTCATCCTCGTCCTGTTGTGGTTTCGACGCTAACCGTACCACAAACGAACGAAACTCCCCCAGTCCGATCCTCGATGCGACGGCCACGGCCTAAGCAGAGTCTCGCGCGAACTGCATGCAAAGATGAGCATTGTTGCGCCGCCGCTCTTTGAAGGACAAGATATTGTCCACGTAGAACATAGAATGGCAGGAAACATCGTGACCGAGTCTCTGATAGAATTACTGATGCTTTGCTTCCCCAGAAACCTTTTCGAGAATCAGTTGCCAGTATGAAATCCTATCGCAAAGAAATTTGGTTCAACATCCCCTCCCGCCGCGGATTTGTAAATATTACGCCGCAAATAGAAACCAGCCTCCATGAAAGTGGCATCCAGGAAGGCCTTCTTTTGGTTTCCGCAATGCATATAACAGCTTCTGTTTTCATCAACGACGATGAATCAGGCTTACACCAGGATTATGACAAATGGCTGGAAAAACTGGCTCCGCATGAACCGGTAAACCAATATCGCCACAATGACACGGGTGAAGATAATGCCGACGCTCACATGAAACGCCAAATTATGGGTCGAGAAGTCGTTGTTGCCGTAACAAATGGAAAACTTGATTTCGGCCCTTGGGAACAGATCTTCTATGGGGAGTTCGACGGGCGACGCCGCAAGCGCGTCCTGATAAAGATTATCGGAGAATGAAAAAGTCTCTCTAGCTTTTGACTGGGTGACTCGGCAAGTGACTATTCGCGTTTTAATCTTGGCTTTGACAGGAGTTCGACCAGATTTGGTGAAATCTCAAAGTGGTAAGTGTGACAGACTGGTGAACGCGATGCACATCACCGCCTCGGTCTTTATCAATGACGATGAGGCGGGTCTGCACCACGACTACGATCAGTGGCTGGAGCGACTCGCGCCACACGAACCCGTTCGTCAGTATCGCCACAACGACACGGGCGAGGATAACGCCGACGCGCACATGAAGCGCCAG
>JAYRVQ010000507.1:0-3254 GCA_041918465.1 Anaerolineales bacterium | reverse complement strand
TCGTCCACATCCCATCGGACTTGATTGTGGCCTTTGATCCCGAAAAACTCGGCACGTTGATCGGCGACAAAATTAACAGCGCCGTGTTTGACAACAGCAAGGTCAAACGCTTTGTCCCCGATTTTCGCTGTGTTGTCCCGTGGAACGAGGGCGTTTGCCGCTCGTTGCGTTGGTTCGCGGAAGACCCGTCTCGTCAAGTCATTGACCAAGCGATGAATGAAATGTGGGACAGAATCATCGCGGGCTACGAAAAAGCCTACCCGTATGCAATGTGACAGTCACTTCCGAAGTGACTGTCACATTGTTAAAATCTGTGATAATCCGTAAAATCTGTGGCTAGAGAATGCACTCGGGGGATTCTGTTTCTCAATCCATGCTGACCGTTTCCGCAACCGCCTTTGGGTTGTGCGAAAGATAAAACATACTCGCCACGCCCGCGATCAGCATGATGAGCGCGCCCGTCAGGAACGGATAACTCAAGTTCAGGTCCAGCACGTTGCCCGCCCAGAGCGGACCGACGATCCGCCCGAGGCTCATATAGGCGTTGCTCAATCCCATCGCCGCGCCTTGGGGGATGTCCGCTCGTTTCGATGTAAGTGACGCGACGCCAGGTCGGAGCATGGAGTTGCCAAGCACAAAGAATCCGCATGTCACCAACACCCAGCCCAGGTTTGGCGCGGCCAGCATGGACAGGAATCCCAACACACTCGCGAACAACGAAGCGCGGATGACCGCCACGTCCCCGAAGCGACGTGTGGCGGGTCCCGTCAAAATTCCCTGTACCACCGCCGAGACCAACCCGACCACGGTCATTATCAGGCCGATGGTGGGCGGATCGAAGTTGTAGCGTTTCTGCGCGTAGAAGCCGAAGATTCCCTCGAAATTGGTCAGCGCGAAATTGTGCAGGAAGGCCAAAATAAGCAGAAAGCCGATGGGACCGAACAGCGATTTCCACATCAGGCGCAGGTCCAGGCCGCGCACCTGATGGTGAGTTCCAGAGCGTTTCTCGGCAGGCAGGGTCTCGGGCAGGGACATCCAGATTAAGATCATCGCCAAAATGGAAGTTCCCGCTGCAAAGAAGAATGGTGCTTGCAGGGAAATATCGGACATCACGCCGCCGATTCCTGGCCCAAGCGTCATCCCCACGCCGAAGGCCGCGCCGACGATTCCCATCCCGCCGCCGCGTTGCTTTTCGTCCGTGCTGTCGCTGATGAAGGCCATTGCGGCTGGCATCGTGGCCGAGGAGAGCACGCCCGCCAACGCGCGTGCCGAAAGCAGGATCCAGTAATTTGTGGCAAAGCCCATCAAGGCCATGCTCAAGGCGTTGCCCAAAGCCCCGATGATCAAAACAGGTTTACGTCCGATGCGATCCGAGAGGCTGCCCCAAATGGGCGAGAAGATGAACTGCATGGCCGAAAAGATCGTCATCAGCATCCCCATTTCCGCTCCGCCGCCGCCGAACTCCTCCACGTAAAACGGCAGGATGGGAATGATGATGCCGAATCCCAGCATGGAAACGACCAGGCTGAAGAATAGAATGGCGAGATTTTTATTCTTGAACATGGGCGCGATTATACCCCCTTCGATTTTTCAACTACTTCAACTCATCCAGCACGGCCTGCACCGCCACTGACACTGCCGCGGCAACGGCGGGCGATAACTCCTCCGAAAAGTCGTAGACGTTTTTCGCTTCCACCGCCACCACCGTCACCGACGCGGGCAGTTCCATCCCCATTTTGCGTCCCATTTCGAGCGCCGTCATGAGCGATGTGTCGTGCACTGCTGTGGAGTGGCTTGCGGATGGATTGGACAACTGCTCCAGCGGGAAGACGCGCACGCTTCCTTCTGGACTTTGGCCTGTCTCCATCGAATCGACGAGGATCACACGCTGATAGCCCACCAGCCGTTCCATCAGACTGAGGCCGCCCAGCGCGGCACAATCCACCTCGGCAGATGGCACGCGGTGGACGATCTTCGACCACAACGGGCGCATGGTCATGTGATAACGCGCGTCTGACTCGATGCGCTGTTTCACCTGCTCTGCCACTTTCCAGCCGACGCCATCGTCGCCGAGGATGGGATTTCCGAGACCGATGATCAGTGTCTTTGTCATAGGCGGAACGGACTGGTTGAGGGTTGCGAATCTCCCGCAACCCTCAACCTATCTCCGTGCTCCTCGCGGTCTAGCAGGATTGTTTAAGCACTTGTATAGGATTGCCGTCTGCGTCACGGATGGTGACTTCCAGCGGCATCTGACCAGGCAGGGAGTGGGTGGCGCATCCGAAGCAGGGATCGTAGGCGCGGAAGGCCATCTCCACCATGTTCAGGATTGGTTCGGTAGCTACTGTCCCTTTTTTGATGAGACTGCGAGCCGCCTTGTTAATGGACATGCTGATCGGGGCGTAGTTGTTCGTTGTGCCAACGATCAGGTTGACCTTCGTCACCACGCCGCGCTCGTCGGTGGTGTAGTGATGGGTGAGCGTGCCGCGCGGGGCTTCCACAATGCCCACGCCCTCGGTGGGAGTCTCGGTGGGGACGATGTGGAAGTTCGGGCTGGAGGTCTCGGGATCGGAGGCCAGTTCCACCCAGCGCTCGGCCGCGTAGAGCAGTTCGATCAGGCGCGCCCAATGAGTGGCTAAACGCTGATGGACGGGTTTCCCGCCCAACGTCGAGAAGAAGCGTTCGTATTCTGCCTGGGCGAGCGGGGTCGCCATCCCGTCTGACGCGTTGACGCGTGAGAGCGGGGTCGCGCAGTAGACGCCCGAATCCTTGCCGTCCACAAAGCCCTTCCAGCCGACATCCTTGAGATACGGGAACTTGAGATACGTCCACGGCTCCACGTGTTCGGCGATGTGCTTGGTGTAGTCCTGCGGCGAGTACTTGCAAAATTCCTTGCCGTCGGGGCCGACCACGCGCACCTTGCCATCGTAGAAGTTGCTCTTATTGTTCTCGTCCACCATGCCCATGTAGTAGGTCTGGTGGGTGTAGATGTCGCCGAGGATCAGGTCAACGTAGGCTTTGTTGCCGAGCACGATGTCGTTGAAGAGTTTCAGCGAGAACTGGCCGAACTCCACGGCCCACTTGCCCATCTCCAAAATTTCCTTGCGCTGTTCCTCGGTGATGCCCTTGGTCATGCCGCCAGGGATGGAGGTGCAGGGGTGGACTTTCCGTCCGCCGATCATCTCGACGACCGCGTGGCCGGCCTTGCGGGCCGCGATGACCTTGCCGCCGATCTCCAACCCGACCTTGTGGAT
>JAYRVQ010000506.1:0-2340 GCA_041918465.1 Anaerolineales bacterium | reverse complement strand
ATTTACAAAAACCCACTACCAAATTTTGAAAGATTGGCCAGCCGAACAGCCAAAACAGATTGTCTGCAATCAGGTCAACGCGCCCAGGAACATGTACACGGCGTGGAGCGTGGGAAAAACTTTTTGGACTTCAAAATTACCCATTAACGCTTGCACCGCGCCACGATTTGTTGTACTATCTTTATATCATTCGTCCAATTTGCCAAAGGAGGCATGAATGAAAAAGATAGTTCTCGTGTTTGCCATGTCCGTCTTGTTCCTGACAAGTTGTATGGGGGGAACCCCGTCGCCCACATCCACGCCCACGCCCACAAAACCCAAACCCAAGCCAACCGCGACGGTCACGCCGACGGGAGTAGCGATTGCCTCGCTGGTTGCAGGCCCGCCGACCATTTCCGCCACCGCGCCCGCGCCGACAGCGCCTCCCGCGCTTCCCTCTCCCTTCGATATCGAACTGACGATCACCAACCTGACCTGTGGAAACGGGGGGCAGCAAACCCATCCCTACACGTTCACGATTGACGGGACGTCGCTTTCCCTGCTGCAAGTGGACGCGGGCATCACCACAACGGGAACGTACGATCCCACCATAGGCGCGTTCTCCACGTCCGGTGTGGTCGGACCTGGCACGGAAAATTACGCGGGAACGATCGCGTTCGATGGCGCGACCATTACCGTCGCAGGCACGAACTCTTACGAGCAGGCCGGTCAATGCACGTACACCGGTCTGGTCGAGGGGACGACGACAGCGCCGTAGACGCAGTACGACACACCTGCCCTGGCGGGCGGTGCCAGGGAGATTTATCTTGTCATTATGCGGCAACGTGAACGCTACCGTACGAGGCTGCGCGTAAAGTGAGTAAAAAACATCGCGCTCCCAAATCTTTTGGAAGCGCTATGTTCGTTCGGCTGAGGATCAACTACGGCTCTGTCGTCAAATACGCGTAGAGCGCGGCGAGGTCGTAGTCGGTCATCCTGGAAGCGTTTTCCCACGGCATGAGGTCGGCAAATGCCTTTCCATAGGGAAGCACACCCGTCCGCATGGTCTGGATGAACTGCTCAAGTGTGATTGCGCCGACTAAGACGCGGGGATTCGGGATGGCGGGCGATATAGCAGTTGCCGCGGTCCCGGTCATGTCGGGTCCGTGACAGCCCCGGCACTCGCCAAAGGTGGCGACGTATTTTCCGTATTCCGCCGTCACCCCCGGCGTGGGCGCGATAATGACGCCATCGTTGTTTTCTGGCAGCGGAAAGAGCGCTTCGCTGTAGAACAGGATCACCGCGATCAGGTTGATATCGTCGCCGCCATTGGTGGCGGTGGTCACCGGTTCCTGAGAGCGCAGGAAGGCGATAATCGCGTATGTGTCATCGTCGCTCAATTCGCGGTAGGGCAAGGAACTCATCATTCCCAGCAGGGCGTCCTTGCCAAACCCATACCGGATGGCGCGGAACAGTTCGCCATCGGTGCGGTCAGCCAGCACCCCGCCGGGGGTCAGGTTTGCGCTCACCATGCTACCCGCAAACGAGAAATCTTCGTCGCCTTCTCCCGCCATAATATCCAAGCCGCCGGTCAGGGGCATTGACTTTCCATCATTCGCCCCGTGACAATCGAGACAGGCCACATTGACCAGGTATTCACCGCGGGCAACTTGCTCAGGGGTACTAGCCACAGTGAGATCAGGAACCGGGGCAGGGGCGATATACATCACTGCCAGTCCCTTTCCGCCGAGAAAAGTGATCACTGCCAACAAGAGCGTGAGCAACCCCGCGCCCAGCCCGCCGAGAATCTTGACCCACATCCGCTGGGCTTTGACGGCGCGGTAGGTGAGGCGACCGAAGAAAAAGGTGATGGCAAGAATGATGAGTAGTACGAGCAGGTTCACGAACATGGTTTATTCTCCTTGTAAGACAAGATTAATCTTGTCCTACTCTTCCAGCGCCTTCTTCAAGGCTTGCATGGTGTCGTCCATTTGCTTGTCCATCTGGCTTTTCATCATCCCTTCGGCGAGTTTGAATAGTCCGCTGAACTCGCCTTCGGCTTGCATGGTGACCAGCGTGCCGCCACCCTCAGCGACGAAGGAAAATCCGCCGTGCATGGAGACGGGCGCGTCAATGGATTTGTACTCGTAGCGCGCGGGCGGCTCCCAGACGATGACTTCGGATTTCATCTCCACTTTCTGACCGAGGAACTTCGAGACGAACGTGTATTGCGTGCCGACGCGTTTCTCCCCTTCGGTCAGCATTTTGGATTCGATGAATCCGATCATCCATTTGGAGGCGTTGCTGAAATCGGTGGCGAAGGCGAATGCCTTCTCGGGCGCGCAGTTGATGTGGATTGAT
>JAYRVQ010000505.1:0-8066 GCA_041918465.1 Anaerolineales bacterium | reverse complement strand
CTCCTCACCGCCTGCTCCGCCCTCCCCTCCTCCTCACCGACGCCTCTTCCCACGGTCGCGCTGGACTCACCGTCCCCAAACGAATCCTCCGCTGACGGGTTGACCGCGTCGGGAGTCGTTGTCCCGCTCCGCACCGCGCAACTCGCCTTCCCCGCGATTGGACGCGTCAAAACTGTGGACGTGAAAGTGGGCGACAAAGTGACCGCAGGCCAGACCCTCGTCACCCTCGACACCGCCCTGCTCGAAGCGCGCGTCCGCGAGGCAGAGGCCAATTTAGCGGCGGCCGAGATCCAGGTCAAGTTTTTGAAGCGGGTGGGGACAGATGAGCGAAATCTCGAATCTGCCGAGGCAGACGTCGAACGAGCACAGGCCCTGCTGGATTCCGCAAAAGCGACACTGGAATCCCAGGCGTCCCTCGCCGCTCCCTTCGACGGGACGGTTGTCTCCGTTGATGTTGCCATTGGTGAAACTGTTGTGCCGGGACGTGTCATCATGGTGCTGGGCGACCTGTCACATTACAGGATCGAAACCACCGACCTGAGCGAGCGTGACGTGACGCGCGTCAAGGTGGGGCAGGCTGTCAACATCTCCATCGAAGCGCTTGGCGAAACCTTCACCGGCAAAGTGGCGGAGATCGCCCTCGTCTCGTCCACCCTCGGCGGCGACGTGGTTTTCACCGTGACCATCGAATTGGATAAACAGCCCGAAGGCCTGCGTTGGGGCATGAGCGCCGATGTGGAAATCCAAGCCGAGTGATCTGAGATGGAGTTCGGAATGAAACGATTCACTTTCATCTTTCTCAGCCTGGCTATCATTCTGACGCTGGCAACCAGCCCTGCAAACGTGCGCGCCCAGGTCAGCACCCCAGTGACCGCCTCAGCGGTGATCGTCCCCGCGCAGGTCTCGGATCTGGGTTTTCTCACCACCGCGCTCGTGCGCGAGATTTCCTTCAAAGAGGGAGACGTTGTTCAGGCAGGTCAAATCCTGGCATCGCTCGAGGCGACCGATTTGGAATATACGGTAGCCGCGGCAGAGGCATCCTACCGGTCAGCGCAATCCTACGCCGACCTCCAGCGCTACCGCACAGTCAAAAAATATGATTTCCGAGGCCGACCATATTTGGAGTATATGCCGCGTGAAGTCTATCTAAGGGCCGATGCGCTTGCGGCGATGGCGCGCGCCTCCTGGGAGACAGCACAGATCAATCTTGCGCAATACACCCTGCTGGCTCCTTACGATGGGACAGTAGTTGCTGTCCACGCTTTGCCTGGCGAACTTGTTCAACTGGACCAGACCGTCATCACCATCGCCATGCTGGATAAAATGCAAATCGAGACCACCGACCTGGGCGAACGAGACATCTCCAGGATCAAGGTCGGCCAGTTGGCGACAGTTTTCATCGAAGCGTTTGATGCAGAGTTCCGCGCAACCGTCATCGCCATCTCGCCGCGCGCTGAAACCCTTGGCGGAGATGTGGTCTATAAAGTCACCCTTGCCTTTGATGAGGTTCCCAAAGGCCTGCTATGGGGAATGACTGCCGAAGTGGAAATCGAAGCAAAGTAAAGTAGAGCGAGACGATGTCTCGCTCTACTCTTTTATCGCCTCTGACTGTCTCCAGCGGTAACTGAAGATTTTGCAAAAGGGTTGCACAAAACCAAAAACGCGCTAGAATGGGAAAATCCCGATTCACAAAAAAGGAAGGAGACGCCATGTCATTCTCACAAGTCCTCGAGGTCGCCATTGGTCTGGTATTGGTATATTACGTTCTGGGTTCCATCGTTTCATGGTTTACAAAGATCATCCTGGAAATGCAGGAGACGCGCGGCAAAGTGCTGGAGGAATATCTTCACAAGATCGCCGGTGACAAGACCGTTGACCTGACCAAACTGCCGCAGATGAAAGCGCTCCAGCCCATTCGTTATAAAACTCCCCTATCGGTATTCAGTTCAACCACTGTGGCCAAGAAGATCGAAAAAGTACCCGTCTCCACCCTGGTGGACTCCTTCTTTGATCTGACAGGATTGACTGGCCGCCCGGAAATGGACGCGGCCCAATTGAAGAAGCTCGTCGGCGCGCTCCCTGAATCAGAAGGCAAACAGGCCATGCTCAAGTGGATAAACCAGGGCGTGACCAACTTCAACACCTTGCGGGCACGCGTCAACACCTACTTCACAGGTTTGCTTGACCAGGCCGCCTCCAAATACAAAGCCCACGCGCGCAGTTTTGTCATCTCCTTTTCGATTCTCTTGACGCTGATCCTCGGAACAGACAGCATTCAACTGGCAAAGGATCTTTGGACCAATGCCGAACTACGCGCCCTCACCGCCGGGCAGGCACAGGTTGTCATTGAACAGGGAACAGAGATATTGGATTTCCAGGCCATTATCGACGCACTGGATCAATTTTCCATTATCAAGATCGGATGGTGGCAATTGGAAGATGCCCTCCCCAATGGCTCCAGCGCACTGGCCTGGGTGGGATTCATCCTCTTGAAACTGTTGGGACTGAGCCTGACTGCCGTGGCTGTGTCACAAGGTTCTTCATTCTGGTATGACCTGCTTAAGAAATTAACATCCTCGCCCGGAAAATCCTCCGCTCCCGCAGGTGGCGAAACTGAAGCCTCAGGTTGAAACAGAAAATCTCCAAATCTTTTAAACAGAACCCCCGAAAACAGATACGGTCTGTCAAGGGGGGTTCTGTATTTTGCAATCCACTCGTGCCCACACAGAACACGACAGAAAACTTGTGCGCCGCGTCGTTTGGGAATTGAAAGCCGCGGCTGGGTAGTTCATGGGTATAATAGGCACATCCAAAGGATTCCATGACCGAAGAAACCGTTTCAACCTCTCCACAGCCTTTCCCATGCTCTGAATGCGCATCTGGCCTCATGCACCTGCGCTTCATCACGTACTTCACCTGGCTGAACGAGGAACTCGTCACCGTGCCGAATTTTCCCGCCTGGATATGCGACGTTTGCGGGCGGCGTGAATACGATGAAAAAGCCATTTCCTGGCTGACCATGCTCCTGAACCCAAACGCGGGTCACTCCACTCAGCGGAAACGCGTCCCGCCTCGCACCCGACCCCGGCCTGAGTCGCCGCGCCCCAGCCCCGATCAAAGCTGACGAGGAGTCCGCCCCGCCATGGACACATCCCCACGTACCCACCGCTTCCTGCCCGTTGACATCCTTACATCCAGTTACAGGGTGGTAGGAAAAGTGTCTGTCTCAACCAACGGCGTATTGGGAATGATGAACGATCCCACCCACTCCTACATGGAAGTGATGGATGCACGTCTGGCCCGCATCCACATGCCTACCAAACTGGTCGACCATTTTGAAGTGGTGCGCATGTTCAAACGGCAGGTGTTTGCCCTTGCCCTCGCCCGACGCGAAGACCTCGGTCCACAGGCACTGGTGCGCGGCGGATTTGGAACCTTTACTGAGTACCCCGTACGGGTCACCACCCAGGTTTACGAGATCGAGGGCAAGGTTGAGTATCCTGGCCGATTTGACTTTTCCGCACTAATGGCAGAGGGAAGCCGTGACTTCATCCCCATCTTCGATGCCACACTGACGGCCATACTCATCTCCACCCTGCGCGTCGAAAGCCCGGGCATGTTGTTCAATCGCACCCAGGCAGACCTGCTGGCCTTGCAGGGTCAACGCGTCAAAGTGCAAAGTGGATCGTAGAATCGCTTGACCATTTATTATGGGGATGATAAAATCCGCCCGCTTAACTGCCCCCATCGTCTAGTGGACTAGGACGCAGCCCTTTCAAGGCTACGACCGGGGTTCGAATCCCCGTGGGGGCACAGTAAGAAATCGCCATCAAGGCGATTTTTGTTTTCCACAATCATGGAAATCCATCATTCAAATTCACCCGCCTATTGCGCCAAATACAAACTCCACTTGATGAGGGGATTATTTTTTCTCTTCACTTTTTTTCAATCGGAAAGGGATCATCAAAAGGAATCCGATTGCAATAAATACCTGTCCGACAACAATTCCACGTGACTGCAATGGGCCAAAGAACGGGCCCTCGGGTCCAACCTGCGTGCCCATGCCAAACAGGTCAGCCATGCCCGCAAAGACCGAAACAACGTATCCCGTGGCAACCAGCCGCATCCCAATATCAGCGGCAATGGTGCGTTCATGCCCTTTCCAGAGAGCCAATAATCCCACATACCCACCCAGACAGATGAAGCCCAGTCCCACAAGCAAAATGGAAACCTGGATAAAGCCAACCGTGGGACTATTATCCCAGCCAAACCAGGCAGGTTTCGCGCCAACAATGAAAATGAAAAAACCCAGCAAAATAATGATCAAGCCAAAGCGGACGCGCGTGCGCGAGGGTGGTTCCTGCACAGAAACATCGGGCAAATCAGAGTGAGTAGATTCAGAAGCCATCAGGGAAGATTCTCCTGCAAATGACGCAACCAGTTTCCTCCAAGAATCGCTTTCATGTCAGAATCTGAGTAGCCGCGGGGCCGGAGGAAATCGGCCAACTTGTGCAGATCGGCAATCGTGTCCAATTCCTGCGGGACAGATTGTAACCCAAAACCGCCATCGAAATCAGAGCCGATGCCTACGTGGCGAACGTTCCCTGCAAGTTGGCAGATATGATCAACGTGGTCAGCGAGGCTGGCAAGTGAGACTTCCTCGCGGCGGCTTCCACTGGCACGCAACCATCCAACCATGAGAAAGGCGTTATATGGGACCAGCCCAACCACACCATCGCGTTCGATCAGTCCGCGCAGAACGCGGTCAGAAAATTGGCGATTGGTGGCGTAATTGGGGAGAAGTGCGAGACAATTCCCATGCGAAGCAATGACCGGGCCTTCATAAATATCCAGCGCTTCAAGGGCGGCAGGTTCATCCATGTGACTGATGTCAAGGATGAAGGGGAAATCGGCCATGGCTTTGAGCAGGGCACGACCCTCGTCAGTGAGGGGGCCCGGCTCTTTGGTGCCTCCGCAGTAACGCGTCCCCGCCCAGGCAGGACCGATGAGACGAAGGCCAAAGTCCCACCATGCGGCTAGTTCGGCAGGCGCGCGGATGGCATCCGCGCCCTCCATTAACGGGAGCAAGCCCACAGGGTGACCGTCGACGGGAGAATGCCATTGATCGAGAAGCAGGTCCAAGTCCGCGCGCGAGGCGAGCAGGCGAAATTTGTCTGGGTGGGAATCAACAAGTCGGTGATATGTCTCAAGCTGTGTCCAATAGAGACGGTGGGCGGTTTCGTAGTCGGCGTCGCGATAAAAAATCCGCTCCCAATTTCCGACGAGGTGGCGGGCAGGCGAGGCGAAGAGGGTGGAGAATACAACGGCGACACAGCCACGCTGGTAATCAGGCCAGCCGAGCAGGGTGTCGCCATTTTGCTCAACTGTTTCGGAACCTGTTTCGAGGGCGCGGGTTTCGTGCGCGGCACGGATGTAGTCGCGGCCAAAGGATAGGATATTCCAGGCCAGATCTTCGTGAGAGTCAACGATGAGATGCATATGTAAAAAGAGCGCACCTTGCGGTACGCTCTCTGGATTTCAGGCCTGCGGCTCTTCGGGTGGCGCTTCACTTTCGTGAGAAGCGGCGGATTTAAGCAACGCGATATCTTCAGGTGATGCGGCATCTGCAAGAGACGCTGTACCTTCGGGCGACGCATTTTCTGCATCGGCATTGTCGGACATCAGGAGTTTGAAGTCCTTGTCGGCAAAGGCACCCGAGTCCACTTTGCGCAGGCTGAGACCGATGCGATGCTGGTCGGTGTCGATGCGAATGATGCGCAGGGTCTTGACATCGCCATCCTTGAGGGCTTCCTTGGGATGTTCGATGCGATGATCACTGATCTCGGAGATGTGGATCAAACCTTCGAGGTCACCCTCGAGACGGGCAAAGGCGCCAAACTTGGTGAGGCGGGTGATGATGCCTTCGACAAGTTGTCCAACGCTGTATTTGGCGATCTTGGACTGCCAGGGGTCTTCCTGGAGTTGACGGATGGAGAGGCCGATGCGTTTCTTTTCGCGGTCAATGTTGATGACCCTGACCTTGACCTCCTGCCCCACTTCGAGCACTTCGCTAGGATGCAAAACGTGTTCCCAACTGATCTCAGAGAGGTGGACGAGGCCATCTGCGCCGTGGACATTAACGAAGGCGCCAAAATCGGCCAGGCTGGTGACGCGGCCGGTGTAGGTCTGACCAATTTCCAGTTCGGAGATGACGCGCTCTTTGATGGACTGGCGGGACTCGGTACTGGCGGCACGCTCAGAGAGAATGAGGCGGCGGCGTTCGCGGTCCACTTCCACAATGCGAACGGAGATCGGGTCACCGACCATTTTGCCCCAACGCTGTTCGGGCGTATCGCCCACAGCAACCGCGCGGCGCATGGCGCTGATCTGCGATGCGGGAACGAACCCGCGCAGTCCGCCAACGGCGACGATCAGGCCGCCCTTGTTGAAGCCAGTCACTTTGCTTTCAATGACTTCTTCCTCGGAGAGCATGCGTTCCACGTTTTCCCAGGTCATTTGCTCCTGGGCGCGCTTGAACGAAAGCACTACATTTCCGTTGTCATCTTCGGAATGGATGACATATACGGGAACTTCCTGCCCAACAGCGAGCGCGGCGCGCTCCTCGGCAGAAAGCGCTTCCAATTCACGGCCCGCGATCACGCCTTCGGACTTGGCACCGATACTAACAAGGATCTGGCTCGGGCCGATGCTTGCAATCACACCATGGCGGATCTCACCCGGTTGAGGCAATTCGACGCCGGAAGATTCCTGTAGCAACGTCTCCATGCTCTGGTTGTTATGGGTTTCGTTCTGGTCTGTGTGCAGGTCTGCGGCCCCCTGCCCATTCAGGGCTTCATTCTGTTCCATCACTGGCGACTCCGGTTAAGAAAAATGTAAGGCGGATTATACAGGCGATTTCTATTGTTGACAACCCTTGCTTTTGCCACCGCATCTTGAGCCGCCCAAAAAGCGCGAGCGAAGAGCGATTGGATTATAATGTCCGCCGGAGACATCTATGCCAGCCATCTATCCATTCACAGCCATCGTTGGGCAGGAGCGCATGCGACGCGCCCTGATTTTGAATGCAGTTGATACACGTATCGGGGGCGTGCTCATCCGCGGCGAGCGCGGCACGGCCAAGTCTACGGCGGCGCGTGCCCTCGCGGCGCTGTTGCCGAGCGTCAAAGTAGTGGACGATTGCCGCTTCGGGTGTGACCCCGACAAGCCCGCTACCTGGTGCACTGAATGTAAAGAACGCCATGCCGCGGGGCAGAAACTTCCCGCGCACACGCGCAAGACTTCGTTTGTGAATCTGCCCGTCTCGGCGACGGAAGACCGCGTCGTCGGCACGCTGGACATCGAGCAAGCCATCCAAAAAGGCGAGCGACATTTCGAGCCTGGCGTACTTGCCTCTGCAAATCGTGGACTTCTCTACATTGACGAGGTAAATCTCCTCGACGATCATGTCGTGGACGTTTTGCTTGATTCCGCGGCGATGGGCGTCAACACCGTCGAGCGCGAGGGTATCTCGTTCGCACATCCCGCCCGCTTCATCCTCGTCGGGACGATGAATCCCGAGGAAGGCGAGCTCCGTCCGCAACTGCTGGATCGCTTTGCTCTCTCGATGGACATTGTCGGCATCCGCGAGGCGCGCGAGCGCGTCAGCATCATGGAACGCAACATCGCCTTCGAACGCGATCCCGAAGCCTTCCGCAAGGAATTTTTACCGAAGGAAGAAGAACTCTCTCACCAGATCGAACGCGCCCGCGAACTCGTAGACAAAGTCACACACACCAGCCGCGATCTTTTATCCATTGCCGCATTGACTGCATCACTTAATGTTGACGGTCACCGCGCCGACCTCGTCATCCTGAAAGCCGCACGCGCCCAGGCCGCGTTCGAGGGACGCACCAAGATCAACGATCACGACATCGCCCTCGCCGCCGAGCTGGCGCTGCCGCACCGCATCAAGCGGACTCCCTTCCAGCAGGCCGAGATGACCACCGAGCAGTTGCAGGAACGCATCGAGCAATTGGCGGGCCAGTCCATGCCGGCTGAGGCCGAGG
>JAYRVQ010000504.1:0-14663 GCA_041918465.1 Anaerolineales bacterium | reverse complement strand
TGCCTTGCTGGAAGCCATGTCCGCGGGATTGGCGTGCGTCGCTACTCCCGTCGGTGGGAACGCGGAGGTGCTGGACGCGGGTGCGTGTGGTGTCCTCCTGCCGCCGCGCGACGAATCCGCATGGGCCGCGGCGCTGGCGGAGTTGGGGAACGACTCCCAGCGGCGCGAACGCTTGGGAACGGCGGCCAGGCAGAGGGTCCGCGAGCGATACGATTTTTCCATCGTGGGCGGGCAGTATGAATCCCTCTATCGCGAGTTGACGCGATGAAGAATCTCCGCATCCTGCAAGTGATTGACGGCATGAACATCGGCGGCGCGGAAGTGTTACTGGTGGATCTCGTCCGCAGACTACGCGAGGTGGGGCATGAGGTGCAGGTGGCGTACAGTTCACCTGGCCCGATGGCCGCGCGGCTGGCCGAAATGGGTATCACGCTCACGCGCCTACCGCGCTTCGCGCGTGTCGATCCCATTCTGCTTTTGCGATTAATGAAATTGATGCGCCGCGAAAAACCCGACCTCGTTCACACACATTTGTTCAAGAGCGATTTGCATGGACGGCTCGCGGCGCGTATGGCGGGCGTGCCTGTGGTGATTTCGACTGCCCATAACAACGATAGTTGGGCGAAGCGCGCTCCGCTGGGTTGGTTGTACGGACGCACTTCACTGCTCGCGGATCGCATCATCGCGGTCTCGGAGGAGGTGCGCGAGTATCAATTGAAATACACGTTCGTCCCGCCCCAAAAAATTGTGACAATTGACAACGGCGTGGACATGCGTCGCTTCGATGGACAGGAGGAAGCGGGTCGCGCCGTGCGCACCGAATTTGAAATTGACTCCGACGCGCCGCTGGTTGGAATTATCGGCCGCTTGACCGAGCAAAAAGATCACGCCACATTTTTGCAGGCCGCGGGACATATTCGCGCCACGCTACCCAAGACACGTTTTCTGGTGGTGGGCGATGGCCCTCTGCGCGAGAGTTTGATCGTGCAGGCGCGTTCACTCAAGTTGGATGATGCAGTCATGTTCGCAGGTTTGCGCAGTGACATTCCCGCGGTGATGGCCGCGCTGGATGTGCTGGTCTTTTCATCGCGCTGGGAAGGGTTGCCCGTCACCTTGCTCGAAGGTATGGCCGCCGCGAAACCTGTCGTTTCGACGGCGGTGGGCGGCGTGCCTGGCGTCGTCGGTGACGGTGCATCCGCGCTGCTCGTCCCGCCTGGGATGGCCTCCGTGCTGGCAGACGCGGTCGTGCGCGTGTTGAGTGACCCCGCGCTGGCGCGTAAACTTTCCGCCGCGGCACGGGCGCGCGTCCGTGAAAAATATAGCCTTGATTCCATGCTGGATCGGACGCTGGCTCTATACGAGGAACTCTGGAACCATGTCGCAAATCCGCGTGCTTGAAGTTTCCAAGTCCACGGGCGGACTGGGGACGTACATGCGCTGGCTGGCGGACGGCATCGACCGTTCCCGCTTCGCGATGACTTTTGCCTGTCTCTCCGACGGCGCGGCCGCGCTGGCAGACGAGTTGTCCGCGCGCGGCTGGACGGCTCTCGCCTGGCAGATGAACCGCTACAAGATCAATCCTTTCACCGATGCGCAGGTGATTTTGCGGCTGAGAAGACTCATCCGCCGCGAGCGCTTTGATCTGGTCCACGCGCACGGCTCCAAGGCGGGATTCATTGCCCGCGTGGCGGCCATTGGAAGCGGCGTGCCTGTCGTTTACTCGCCGCATAATTTCGCCTTCCACGAAGGCGTGTCGCGCTGGCAGGCGCGCATCTTTGCTTTTGTGGAAAAATTGGCGGCGCGCTATTTGACCGCGAAGATCATCACCGTCTCGGATGGCGAGCAGACGATGGCGCGTCAGTTTGGGGTGGGGACACCCGAACTGTTCATCACTGTCCACAGTGGGGTGGACTTGTCCGCTTTCAGCGGCCGCGTCGACTCGTCGGAGCAGAAGGCCGCCCTCGGCGTCCCGCGTGAAGCGCCGCTGGTTGGGGCAGTGGGACGTCTCAGCGAGCAGAAAAATCCGTTGGCGTTTGTCCGCCTGGCGGCGCGCGTCCACGAGAAAATACCCGATGTCCATTTTGTCTGGATTGGCGATGGGCCGCTGGAATCGTCAGCCCGTGGACTGGCGGCTGAGTTGGGCATGGAAAAAGTGGTTCACTTTGTTGGGCAACGTTTGGACGTGCCCGCCGATCTGCACGCGCTGGATGTCTTTGCAATGACCTCGCGTTGGGAGGCGTTTTCGCTGGCTTTGTTGGAGGCGATGGCTTGTGGCCTGCCTGTGGTGGCGACCCGTCTGACTGGGATCGCCGAGGCGGTGACGGAAGGCGAGAACGGTTTTCTTCTGCCCGTAAGCGATCTGGATGGGATGAGCGCAGCGATCCAAAGATTGCTTTCAGATCGCGAATTGGCGAAACGCATGGGCGTCAATGCCCGGCAACGCGTGGAGCAGAATTTTACCCGCGCGCAAATGATGGAAAGGCTGATGCAGGTGTATCAATCTGTTATTAACCTGTGATAAACTCATAGTGTAAATAATGTTCGAACTTTTTTTGAGCGGCGTAATTTAGAGGTGAGCGTGCGTTCGTTGGATTCCAATCGAGTTTGGATGAAAGATATTACTGCGTCCCTGGTTGTGCGCGTGGGGGAATGGTTTGGCGCGAGCGCAGAGTTGGATGTTGAATCGGTTGAATTACGCCAATACCCCAACTCGTTCATGTTGCGCTATCGCGTTCGCACAGGAGATTCCCAGCCTGCTCTTCTCGTTAAAATTCCGCGCAAGCCCTCCCACCGGGTAATTGGTGAAGCCCTGAAAAACGATTATTTGCGGGAGCATACGCGCGAGTATTATGATTTCATGTTTGCCATCTGGCGCGCGTTCGAACGCGCGTCTGACGAACATGGTTTTGCCATTCATCCCCTCGAGTACTTTGAAAAGTGGAACGCCATCGCCATGCTCGAGGCGGAAGGCCGCTCTCTCAAGAGCATGACGTTTCTGGGCGCGCCGCCAAAAACATCCCGGTTTCTGGATCATCTGAAAAATGCCGCACGCTGGTTGCGCGTCTATCACGAGCGCGTCGGCGAACTACGTTTCGAGACGTTTCTGCGCGCAGAGATCGAAGCGCGTTTGGACGCTCTACTGGCGGATTTGTCCCGGAACTCGCGCGGCGAAGTGGACACCACCTCGATTCGGACCTCACTGCTGTTCGCCGTTATGGACGATTGGCGCGTACTTGTCGCGCGCACCCATGACGATTTCCATTATTCCAATATTCTCATCTCGTCTGACGGCCGCGCTTGTGGGCTGGATGCCCGACGCCGTTCTCGCCGCGAACCGATTTACATTGATCTCGCGACATTAATCCTGGATCCCGAAACGCGAGTCGGTTCGATCCTGACGGGCGGACTGCTCCTCTCGCGCAAATTTTTGGCGAAAGGCCGCCAATCTATTTTGGAGGGTTATTTTGCCGGGGATCCGCACGAAGATGCCGTCCTGAATTTCTATTGCGCCCTGGCGGTTCTTGATAAATGGATGATCAATGAACGGCGATTCCATACCGGTGCCGCGAAATATGTCAGTTTCTTCCTGCGTCCCTGGGTGCGGAAATATTTTTTCGCTCTCCTGAAACGCTATCAGGCGCGGCTTTCACATCCGGAGAACGTCCAATGAAGGAACGCAAGATTCGGATTGCGGCTGTCATGGTAGGCGATATCCATCGCATGTCCGACATGCGCGTAAAATACGGAGCGTTCTTCGAGGCGCTGTCCAGTCGCTTTGAAGTCGTGGACATCTTCAACGCCTCTCTGCGCGGGTTGTTGCGTTACTGGAACGCGCTGTGCACTTTTCGCCCTTCCGTTGCCACGTGGAAGGAACACTTCTTCAAAAATGTCCCGGCGTTTCAGCTCCGTTCCCGCCGCGTGCAGGGTCACCTGGCGCACTTCAAATCCCAGGCAGACGTGGTCTTACAAATTGGCGCGTTGTTCAACTCAGGCTTTGGAAAGAAAAGCCTGCCGCTAGTCGTGTACACAGATAACACTTCTTACATCACCAGCCGCCGTCCGGAAGGGAGGCGCCTGGTGCTTTCGCCTCGCGAATTTGAGCGCTGGACGGCCCGCGAACAGGACTTATATCGCGGCGCCAGTCAGATCGCCGTGAGGAGTAGTGTCGTGCGGAACTCGTTGATCGAAGAATACGGTGTGGATAGCAAGCGCGTCTCTGTGATCGGCGGCGGTGTCAACTTTTCGCCTCTTCCCGGACCTGTGAGTCGGTCGCTGGAAACTCCGCCCACGGTGTTGTTCATCGGCGAGGAATTCTACCGAAAGGGAGGCGACTTGTTGTTGCGGGCCTTTGCCCAGGCGCGACTGCATATCCCCGATGCGAGGCTTTGCATCGTGACCCGCGATCACATCCCGGCTGGTTATTCCATGGAGAATGTGCAGGTTTGTCCCCCCTCCTGGGATCGCGCCGTCATCGCGGATTATTACCGCCGCGCTGATGTTTTCGTCCTGCCCTCGCGCCTCGAAACGTGGGGCGATGTTTTGCTGGAAGCCATGTCTTTTGGGCTACCTTGTGTTGGGGTGCGCGGACAGGCAATGGAGGATATAATTCAGCATAACGTCACTGGCCTGCTGGTTGATCAAAACCAGACCGGTGAGTTGACTGGGGCGCTGATTCGTCTGCTGAGTCAGCCGAACCTGCGCCGTGAAATGGGAGACGCAGCGCGCGAACTTGTGAAACGCCAATTCACATGGGATCGCGTTGTGGAACGTCTTGAACCTGCAATGGTCTCGGCCGCGAACCGCCGGGCGCAGGAATGAAATTTTTTGGAGGTACCATGAATAACCGTTTGTTCAATGTCATAATGGCTCTTCTTCTGTGTGTCACTCTCGCAGGCGGATTTGTCCTGCCTGCCTCTGCACAGGAAGCCAGTACGGATATCGTCACATTTTTTCAGATCGGCGAATCCGAAATTGATCTGGCTGGGCCGTACGATTCCCAGACCATTTTATTCGGGTTGCCCGCTGAATGGAAATCAACAGGCGGCGCAAGCCTTGACCTGTTGATGGCGGTCGCGTTCAACATTCCCGCCATCGGCTCCGCCGCCAATCCCTACTACTACGGGGGGTCGCTGACCGTGACGCTTAACAGCACTACACTGGCAATCATTCCCATTGCCAATGTGGGCGAGGTCAGCCATAAAATTACGATTCCACCCGAAGCGCTGGTTTCCCGGCGGACGGACGGACGCATCGAACTGGTGCTTGCTCTCGAGAGCGGGATTGACTGCGAGGTAAACCAGAACCTGCGCGTTGTTGTCCACTCCTCTTCACAGTTCACGATTCCGCATGACCTTGTCCAGCCGGATACGAGTCTGGTCAAGTTCCCGCGTCCGCTCTATCAGGATACTCTGTACGAAGATTCGGCCCTAATCGTGATTCCCGATGCTCCTACTGCCTCTGAAATGCAAAGCGCGTTGACGGTGGCGGCCGGACTTGGCAATCTGACTGGCGGCAATCTGATCATGGACCTGACCACGTTCGGCCAATTGACCGAGGCGCAGAAAGCCGGGAGTTCCCTGGTGCTGGTTGGCAAAGCCGCGTCCCTGCCTTTGCTTGGGGAGCTATCGCTACCGATAACGGTAACAGGCGGAAAGTTCAATCTGGAAGCGGGCGGCGAGGATGACGGCGTGGTTGCCATGGTCGCTTCCCCGTGGAGTGTCTCGCGGGTCGTGTTGGTCGTCTCGGGTAATAGCGAGGCGGGGACCATCAAGGCCGCGCAGGCCGTCAGCACTGGTTTGTTGAGGCCAAATTCCGCGCCAAATCTGTCGGTGGTCAAGGTGGTGGAGACTATTCCCTACCCTGTCAACATTCCGGTGGATCAGACTTTTGCCGATCTGGGTTACAACCGCGATATTCTTGAGCGGCTTGGTGTTAGCACCGCTTCTTATACGTTCTACATTCCGCCCGGACAGGTGGTTACTACCGATGCCTTTTTCGAGTTGGTGATGGGACACTCTGCCCTGTTGAATTACGAACGCTCAGGTTTGGTGATCTCTCTGAATGGACAGCCAATCGGCAGTGTTCGTTTCACGGATGTGACAGCCGCCAAAGCCAACAATCTTATCCAGATCCCCATTCCCGCCGCGGCGACCCTGACTGGTAATAATCGCCTGGATGTGACCGCCGCACTTTATCCGATCTACAACTGCAGTACGCCCAACTTTGAAGACTTGTATGCCATCATATGGCCGGAGTCTCGCTTGCATTTGCCGCTTCGCCCGGCGCAGGCGGATGGTTCCGCTCCCATCGCGCTGGATTTCTATCCCGCTCCCTTTACTTATGATCCGACCCTGGAAAATCTGGCCTTCATCCTTCCGCAGGGTGACATGGTTGCCTGGCGCTCGGCCTTTAATTTGGCTGGCTTCCTTGGTGACCGTGCCAGTGGTTCGCTTTTCGCGCCGCGTGCGTTCTTTGCCAATGCGGTAACAGACGAGGAACTCGCTGCTTACAATCTGGTGGTGGTTGGACGTCCCAGCCAGTTGCCAGTGGTTGCCGCCATGAATGAAGAATTACCGATGCCCTTTGCGGAAGGCAGTGATGTGGCGCAGGAACGCGACATGCAGGTGATCTTCCGCATTCCACCGGATGCCCCGGTCGGCTACATCGAACTTCTGTCCTCCCCGTGGAACGGAGAGAACACGGTGTTGGCGGCGCTTGGTAACACTTCTCAGGGTGTGGTCTGGTCTGGTACTGCGCTGGTGGATTCCGCCCTGCGCTCCCGACTTTCTGGCAACTTTGCCGCTGTCACAGACCAGCAGGTGGTGACTGCCGACACACGCCTGTCCGCTGTTCCACAGGATGATGTGGTTGAATCGCCGGTTGCGCCTTCTCCCGTGAAGCCGTCTGCCCCGGCAGAACGACCGGCGTGGATTTTGCCTGTGGCTGGCATTGCAGGCGGGTTGGCGATCTTGATCCTGATCGTGGCGCTTATTCGCAATGCGGCCGCCAATCGTAGTAAGCAACCTAAAAAGAGCGAGTAGTCCCTAAAAATAGGTCACGCCAAAAGCGTGACCTATTTTTTCTCTGCAATGATACTCGCCTCGTGAGTCTCCGGGTTGACCATTACGCTCCCACGGACAAAATCGCGCCGCCAGACAACTCCTTCCAGATAGCGCGGCCCAAGCGGTGGCCCCAAATCGGAATAGTAATTGCTGTAAAACCAGACCTCGCGATAATTCGCGCTATTCCCGTATCGGAACGCGGCCTGCCCATTGTTGACCAGCAGGTAGGACGCGTATGCGAAGCGTTGCAGTTCCACGTCCGCCTGGGTGCCCTGAGAGACAAGGATGATGAATTTGCCCGCCGCCTGGGTTTTTTCTGCCAGCACCATCTGTGTCTCCCATTCCGCCGCTGGCCGGAAACGGTTTGGCCAATCCACCGCCCAGCCTTCGTGCATGGCGCCATCCAGGTTTGTAATGTACGCCATCCAATTCGCATCATCTTTGCGGGCGGCGATGTTGGCGAACAGTGGTTTCTGGTTTGGCTGGAAATATTCGCGTCGCAGATATTCAAGCATACCCTGTGACGCGGCCAGGTATCTGGCTTCATCTGCATAGGCAATGGGAAACTGACCGGCGAGTTCGCGGAACGCGAACGTAGCTTCAAAGTTATCGAGGAAGACGCCTCCCCAATTGGGATCAGACTGGCTATCGCGGACGCGTTCCAAAAAGAAAGCGCGCCAGCCCGGACTTCCCGGGTCCATCATGACGTAGGTCTGGTCTTCAAAGGACTGGTAGATTCTCTCCCCTTCGCGGTTTAGCAGGAACCAATCCGGGTGGTCGCGGCTGATGGCGCAATAATCTCCCGCGCGGTATGCGACCTGATTCCGGCGTGGACGCGCTTCGCAGTCCTCCAGCGCGTGGATGGTGTCGAATCGAAGGTATTGAAGAATGGGTTGTTGTGCTCCCAATGTCAGTAACTGGTCGCGCTCAATTTCATCGCCGCGTGTCAGGATAAAAAAATCAAATTCGTGCGCCAGCATGAAAAGATCGTTCTCGTCAAAGGGGGGCTTATAGAACCAGGCAAGCTGAGTTTCGACCGGGTTTGGGTTTGACGGTTGGGGGGACGGAGGAGCCGTCGCAGTGACTGTTTCTGTGGGCGGCTCGACAGTTAAAGCAATGGGACCGCATCCGTTCAGGAAAACAAAAAGGAGGGCGGCGGAGATGGTTTGCCTGATCCTCATTTACCGATTTTCTCCCGCGCTGCGTCTTCGAGGATGGTGAATCCCTTTTCGATAAGTGTTTGCAGGTGGCGTTCGTTAACGGGGCGGCCTGCTTCGATTTTTTCCTGCGCGCGCAGAAGCGCGCCGCGAATTCCGCTGGCGAGGTGCGCGCAATAAGAGTCCGCAGAGATACGCTCCAACCGTGATAGGAGGATCGGGATGATAAAGTTATTCGGCTGGTCCATATCCATGCCGCTTATCAGTCTGTCTGGCGTGCTATTTTTGAGCAACGACGCTGATATTGTTGGGAAGCAGATTGAATAGCGCCTTCGTTATACGCCGCGGGAAAACGCTGAGCAGTTTTTCCATAAAGGTGAAAATGAAATACGGCAGGCGGAACACCCTGCCTTTGAAGGTCAAACGCGCGGAGATTTTGCCAAACCCAGCCTCTTGCAATACGGGGCGGATTTCTGTATATGTCCATTCCTTCAAATGAAACCCTTCGGGGGTATCGCAGAAATATTCGGATATATCGTGCGGTCCCGACAATCGATTCGGCGTTCGGAATATATACTTTCCACCTGGTTTCAAAATACGAAGGGCAATTTGGAAGTGATATTCGGTGTCCTCGGGATGAAAATGCTCAATTAGCTGGTCGCTGAATAAAATGTCAAGGGTATTGTCCGGAATTTCATCCAGGTTGTATCCATCGTAGACGATCAGTTTAAAGTTTTCGGGCACGGGATCGGCGGGATTTCGCTGGTCGGAGATGTCTATGCCGATGGCTTGTTTTACGTGTGGCGCGACTTCCATGACAAAGCGGCAATCGCCGGGCGCAAATTCCCCAAACACGGTGGATTTGTCTATTTCTGTGCGGGTCAGGGCGAACTTGGTGCGGTTGGCGCGGCGGGTGTCGACTTCGTTCTCGCGCCGCATCAGGCGGGGATGGTCGGGGACTTTCGCGAACAACTCATCGTACATTACCGCATAAATTTTTTTTCGTTCCTCGCGGTTGGCCGATTTCAGGCGCTCCGCGATGGCCTTTTCCACTTCGTAATGATTCCTGACCTGTTCATATGTCCGATTGGGTGGGAGGGGGAGTTTAAGTTCCATGTTATCCTTTCTTGGACTAGACACTCAAGATGTTCGTGGATTATTGCATTAAAAATAATACAATCCCTGCCGCGGCTGGGATTGTATTATGCTGGCGCCCCCGGCCGGGGTCGAACCGACAACCTACTGATTCGAAGTCAGGCACTCTATCCATTGAGCTACGGGGGCATGGATGGGATTATACCCAAGAAAATTGAAAAATCGTGGAGATTTTTGCTTTATAAGCGGGCGGGATTGAGGGGAAACCCCTCCAGCGTATCCTTGTCTTGACTGACAATCCCACGTAGAATTAAACCATCCCAACAAAAGGAAACTCGAATGAAAGATATCAAAGCTTTTGGTGAACACGTGATCGGTAACCTGGAAAAAGTGATGGTCGGCAAGCGCGCTACGGTGGAACTGGTCGTGATCGGCCTATTGTGTCAGGGACATGTATTGATCGAGGATGTGCCCGGTGTGGGCAAGACGGTGTTGGCGCGCAGTCTCGCTCGTTCGTTGGATTGTACTTTCAGCCGCATTCAATTCACGCCAGATATGCTTCCCAGTGATGTGACCGGTGTGTCCATTTACGACCAATCCAAAAAGAAATTCGAGTTCCGTCCCGGCCCGATCATGGGACAGATCGTGCTGGCCGACGAGATCAACCGCGCCAC
Organism: Anaerolineales bacterium; assembly: GCA_041918465.1. Taxonomy (GTDB): domain Bacteria; phylum Chloroflexota; class Anaerolineae; order Anaerolineales; family Villigracilaceae; genus Denitrolinea. The sequence goes on along the minus strand of JAYRVQ010000504.1, from coordinate 4,676 downwards.
ACCCAAAACACAGGCCGCCCTGCTTGAAGCCATGGAGGAGCGCCAGGTGACGGTGGACGGTGTGACCCACAAACTGGAGCGTCCGTTCATGGTTCTGGCCACCCAGAATCCGATCGAGTACGAGGGCACGTTCCCCCTGCCCGAAGCGCAACTGGATCGTTTCCTCCTGCGCGTTCGCCTGGGCTATCCCGGCATTGCGGATGAAGTCCGCATTCTCGAGGAGCAACAACTCCAGCACCCGTTGGACGTGCTCAAAGCCGTCGTTACAACAAAGGAAATCCTGGATGCTGCGGCGGCCATCCGCAAGATTTTTGTTTCGCCGCAGGTCAAGCGTTATATCGTGGACCTCACCCGTCGCACGCGCGAAAGCGATGACGTATATCTTGGCGCCAGCCCGCGCGGTTCGCTGGGACTCTTCCGCTCGGCGCAGGCGCGTGCCGCCCTGCAGGGACGTGAATACGTTCTGCCTGATGACGTGAAGGCCATGGCTGTTTCCGTGCTGGGACATCGCATCATCGTCAGCCCGGCGGCTCGTTTGCGGGACCTCAGCGCGGATCGCATCGTCGAGGAGACGGTGCGCGCCCAGCCCTCGCCCGGAGGCGATTTCAGCGCGGTAAACAAGCCGAAGGTCAGGAAGGAAGCGAAATGAAGTCTGGGCGAATCCTGATCGCCCTGTTATTCCTCGTGGGAGGAGTCGGGACGCTCATCAGCCGCGAGGATGTCTATCCACGCCTGTTGTATCTGAGCCTGCTCATCCTGCTGGTCGCTTTTTTGTGGATGCGCCTTTCGGTGGTCGGGTTGAAAGTGCATAGGCACGCGCGTTTGCAGAAAGCCGGCGCTGGGGACGTATTTGAGGAGCACTTTGAGATTCGCAACTCCAGCCCTTTTCTCGCGCCGAATGCCGAGGTGATCAATGAGTCGCGTTTGCCGGGCGCGTCTGGTTCGCGCCTGCTCACCCGCATCGGCGGACGGCGCACGGTCACGTATCTCTCGCGGACGTACCTCATTCAGCGCGGACGGTTTGCCCTCGGCCCCACCACCATTAAGAGCAGTGACCCGTTTGGGTTGTTTCACACCAGCCGCACGTATCCTGCGGAGGAAGCGCTGGTGGTGCTTCCCACCATTTATGAGATCGCGGCATTTCCCGCCGCACCGGGGATTCTGCCCGGCGGCCGCACCATCCGACGCAAATCATCCGAGGTGACGCCGCATGCCGCCAGTGTGCGCGAATATGCGCCCGGCGACCCGCTTAAAAGCATTCACTGGCCCACCACTGCCCGCCGCGGAAAATTGATGGTCAAGGAATTCGAGCAGGACCCGCAGTCGGAAGTGTGGGTTTTTGTGGACTTGCAAAATGGCGTCCATTACGCACAACCCTATTTGCCTCCCACATTTTTTGCCACGCAACTTTTGTATGGCCGCCCGCCAAAATTCATCCTGCCGCCCTCCACGCTCGAATATGCCGTCAGCATTGCGGCTTCGCTTTCGCATTTTTTCATCGGGCAGAGGCGCGCGGTGGGTTTGGTGGCCGCGGGACGCACTGCCACTGTCATTTCTGCGGAGCGGAGTGAACGTCAGGAGGCGAAGATCCTCGAGACGCTGGCATATCTCGAAGATGACGGCAAACTTTCGCTCGCGGCGCTTGTGCCCATGCAGGCACGCCAGTTGAAAACCGGGAGCAGTGCCATCATCATCACACCGAACGTCCGCGTGGAACTTGTGTCGGCTGTCGAAGACCTCCAGCGCCGCGGCCTGCATCCCATCATTGTGTTGATCGACCCGGAGACGTTTGGCGGCGTGCCCGGCGCGGACCTGCTTGAAAAAACGTTCACCAGCCGCGGCGTGCCCATCTGTCGCGTGCGATGCAACAACGATCTCACCCAGACCCTTTCCGACTTCGCGTCCACACAGGGACCCACCACATGGCAAAGACTTCCGTTGTCACACTTGACTTAAATTTTCAGGACAAATCCCAGGCCATCGCCTCGTACCTGATTCGGGACGGGGACGCGGTTGTCCTCGTCGAAAGCGGACCCGGTTCGTGTCTCGCGGGACTGGAGGCTGGTCTGCGGACGAACGGCCTGTCCCTCGCGGACGTGACTCACGTCCTGCTGACACACATCCACCTCGATCACGCGGGCGCGGCGGGACGGCTCTCGCGCTACGGCGCGCAAATTTACGTTCATCCCATCGGCGCGCCGCATTTGCTCAATCCGGAAAAACTCCTCGCCTCCGCCACGCGCATCTATGGGGACGCGATGGATACGCTGTGGGGTGAGTTCCTGCCCGTTGAGCAGGACCAGCTTCACGTCGTGGAAGACGCGCAGGAAATCGTCATCGGGAATCTGCGCTTCGTCGCCTTGTCCACGCCTGGGCACGCGGAGCATCATCACGTTTATCTATTTGAAGATATTTGTTTCAGCGGGGACGTGGGCGGGGTGCGCATCCCCGGCTTCCCGTATTTGCGCGTGCCCATGCCGCCGCCCGAATTGCACATCGAAAAGTGGCGCGCCACGTTGAATCGTTTGCGCGGACAAAAATTCGCGCGCATCGCGCCGACGCATTTCGGCATTTACGATGACCCCGAATGGCATTTGCGCGAAGTGGAAAAGGGATTGGATGCCGCCGAGCGCTGGCTGGAAGCGACCATGCCCGCTGACCCGCCCGTGGATGAATTGCGCGCGCAGTTCACCGCGTGGATGGATGCGCAGGCGCGGGAGGAGGGCTTGAGTGATGAAGTGGTGAAATCCTTCGATCTCGCCAACCCCCTCGGCATGAGCGTGGACGGGTTGACGCGGTATTGGAAAAAGGTCAGGATGGCGTAAGTGTTTGTGATGAATATGATGTATGGCGTTAAATTTTTTATCGAGAAACAATTAAGGAGAAGCCATGTCCATTAATTTAGGAATTTACGATTTCTTTGCTTATCTTGTGCCGGGAATCATGTATCTTTTCCTGCTCAATGAATTTTCCGGCCGCCTGGGATGGGCCTCGTTTGACGTTGCACAGGTCACCACTCAGGGTATTGGGGCGGTGGCGGTCGTTGTCCTTGCCGCGTATGTGGTTGGAAACCTGTTTGACGGTCTTGCGCACTGGTTCTGTTACAAATTTCTGACGCGCAAAAGTGTATCGGCAACCACGCTTGAAACTCTTAAACGTCAGTATCCACACCTGAACATCCAATTTGAACCGAATGACTATCACCTGTTGTTTGTTATTTTACGCGGGCGCAATCCGCAATTCACACAGACGCTCGACCGGTTTGTGGCCAACAGCATCCTGCTGAAGAATGTGTCCCTTGCAGCGGCTTTGTATGCCGTTTTGCAACTGTCAATGTTCTTTGGCGGTTTCAGCGTTGACAATTTGTTGCTTTTCCTGGGCGGATTGATCGCTTGCTGGTTGGCTTACCGAAGTAGTAAAATGTACCATACATGGTTCTTCCTGGATGTATTTGAAGGATCGCTGGCATACGGCGCAAATGTGCAGGAGGTTCTTGCGAACCAGCAACCCAAGACCGCCAAATTGCCGGGTCCGGGATGAGTCCATGCTGGAAGTTCGAAAAATTTTTAACCGAAAAGGAGATTTGCCATGCACGAAAGCGGAAAGAAAGACAAAGGCAAGAAGGAACAAAAGAAAAAACCCAAACTTGACCCGAAGGAAAAGCGAAAACTGAAAAAAGAAAAGAAGAAGAACAAATAAGCCGCGTCCGTTCGTTACATCTGAACGCTCTTTCTATGTGCCTGCCCACGCGATGATTCTTTACGCGTGGGCAGGTGTCGCGCATATTTGGAAAAGCAATGTGACAGTCGCTTTGGAAGTGACTGTCACATTGCGGCACAAGTTCTACGCATGGGCCAAACGCGTTTCGGAAATTATTGTTGGTAGATGATATAATGACGTCACTTCCCAGATCGACGACGGGTTCCAGGCGCCAGTCCTTTTGTCAGGCTGGCGCCTTTTTCTTTTTGCAGTGAACTGTAGGAGGTTCTTGTGAACTATCACGAAGGCGATTCAGTCATGCACTGCACTCATGGGCTTGGAAAAATAATTCAAAAGGAAGAGCGAACGTTATACGGTCCCACAATGTTGTATTACGCCGTCCAGATCGGCGATATGACGGTTTGGGTCCCTGCGGATGAGAAGCTGGAGACGCGCCTGCGTCGCCCGACGCGCGGCGAGGAGTTTCAACACCTGCTGGACATTCTGACCGGTCCCGGCGACCCGCTTCCGGATGACCGCCATGAGCGGAAGGAATTGCTGATTGAATGGCTGAAGGATGGCCGCGCCGAATCGCTTTGCCGCGTCATTCGCAGTCTCGTCCGCTTCCGTCAGGTCCGCTCGCTGAACGACAGTGACCAGTTTGTCCTGAAACGGGTCCAGCACGCCCTGGTGGGGGAGTGGAGCTACTCCCTGTCCATCCCCACTGCACAGGTTGAAATTGAGCTACAACATTTGCTGACGCCCGCCGCCGAAGCGAATCGAGGGTAACCGTGATGTCGGAAGAAAAGCAGATCGTCCAGAAATAGGTAATGTGTGAAGAGCCATCCGGTGACGGGCGGCTCTTTGCTTTTATTGGGTTGTCTCTGTTTGTTGGGACTGGCGGGCTGGGGCTGTTACGATTGTCACACAATGCGCATAATTTCGGCACTATGGGGCAATCTGTCCGCATGATATAC
>JAYRVQ010000503.1:0-2877 GCA_041918465.1 Anaerolineales bacterium | reverse complement strand
GGAGCCATCAACGCTGTGGCAACCCAGACAGTTATTGGACTTGGCCAGCAATTCACCTTTGCCTTCGGGTGTCAGTCCCGCGGCTGCGGCAATGGCCTGCTGTTCTCCCACCCAGGCAGAGAAATCTGTCTCGGAGGAAACAAATACCAATTCCTCCATACTGTAGTGCGCCGTTCCACACAACTCGGCGCAACGGACTTTGAACGGCGCATCTTGAGGGGTCAATGCGGTGGGGGTGATTCGTAATTCGGTAACGAGACCAGGCACAATGTCCTGTTTGACGCGAAATTCGGGGACCCAAAAGGAGTGGATCACATCCTTGGATTGCATCCGCAAAAGAACCTGTTTATCCTTGGGTAAATGTAATTCCTTGGACACGATCCCATATTCGGGGTACTCGAAACTCCAGGCCCATTGGCTGGCGGTCACATTGATGACCATCGCCTGCGGGTCGACGCGGCGAGTCTCAGCCAGCGAGTAGGCACCCATGTAGGCGAACGTCATCACAATAAAAAGCGGGAGGACCGTCCAGGTAATTTCCAGTTTGGTGTTGCCCTCGATGTGCTCGGCATCGGTGGTGTCGCCTTTTTTGCGGCGAAAGACCACCAGACTATAGAGCAGCGGGACAACGATCAGTGCAAACAGGAAGGAGATGGTGATGACCTGCCAGTTCCACAGCCAGTCAATGGACGCGGCCTGCGCGCTCGCGGCTATGGGTAAAAGGTGAAGCGCGTCGAGACCCAGATAGGTCAGCGCGGCCGCAATAATGACGAGAATGCCTACGGTGACAAAGTGTCGCATACTCTTCTCCTAAGAAAAGATCAGGGTTAACCCCAGGGATTGGTAAGCCAGGATTCCGCCTGCGCGGCGGTGAGACGTTTACGCTGATAAAGCACAACGGTTTCGGTGGAACCAAGCGAAACAAGCACCACCTGCATCGGCGATTCGCCCACCATGAAGCGTTCCAGGAATTCTTCCCGGTTGATGGTGGTATCGTCATGGTCTACGATCACCAGGTCTGGACCGAGGGTCTCCAGCGAAGCAAGTGTCTCTTCCATCGTGGATGGCGTTCCCACGATCACGGCCTGCTCCCCCCAATGCGCGGCATACACCTTCCGCAATCCCTCTCGAAAAAGCGGATTAGCAGATGCAATCAAAACTCGCTGGGGATGTGTTTCGCTCGTATGACTCATGAAGATGCAGATCCTGGTAATAATTTACCAAAACCTGTCTCATTTGTCATTAATAATGCTTGGAAAGTTGGGGGATTTCAGTCCGGAAAGAAGGGTGATTGTCCATCACCCGCTGTCATAATCATATACAAAAATAGGGTTGTTATGGCGCGTCAGATCAAGCCCATCTGTAACGCCCTGGATACTGCCTCGGCGCGATTGTTCACTTCCATCTTTTCAAGGATGTGCCGAATGTGGGTTTTGACTGTGTTTTCTGAAATGAACAACTCCGACGCGATCTGCGTTGTTGTCCGGCCGCGCGAAAGGCAACGCAACACTTCCAACTCGCGCTCGCTTACAATCTCGCGTTCCCGCGCGGATTGCGTCCGACGCATCACATTAAAAACCTGTGCCGTCACCTCGGGTGACAACACAGACTTTCCCTCCATCACATCCATCAACGTGCGGCGCAACACTTCCGGTTCGGCGTTTTTCAACAAATACCCGCTCGCGCCTGCCATGATCGCCCCGACCAGATCGTTCTCATCCTGCGAGACGGTTAACATCAGCGCGCTCGTTTTTTGGCCCGCCTCGCGCATGGCGTTCAGGGTCTCCACGCCGCTCAGCCCCGGCATATTGACATCCAGCAAAACAATATCCGGATCGGTCTCCGCGATCACATCCAGGGCATCTGTGCCATTACCGGCCTCCCCCACCACTTCAAACTCACGCATATCCGAAAGCAGGCCGATCAGCCCGCGGCGGAATAAAACGTGATCATCCACAACGACAAGGCGGATGGGCTTCACGATTTGACTCCCACGCGCAGAGGGATTCGCAAACGGATGGTCGTCCCGCCTTTTGGACAACTCGTGACCTGGAATTCCGCGCCGACGGATTCTGCCCGCTCCCGCATCCCGCGCAGACCATAGCGGGCCGCCGTTATCGAATCCGTTGTACTAAACCCGAGGCCGTCATCCGCCACCTCGATCAGCGCTTCATGCTCATCCTCCCATGCCCGAAGCCAGACGCGGCTGGCTTGCGCGTGTTTGCGGACATTGGTGAGGGCCTCCTGCACAATACGGATCATCTGCACCTGCGCTTCGATGGGAAACTCCGAATTAATGTGCATGTCCACATCCACAGGCAGATTGGTCAACGCTTTGAAATCCTCGGCCACCTGACCAAGCCAGGCATCCAGTCTGCCAGCAGGGACGCGGCGCAGATTCTCGATGGCTTCCCGCGCGTCGAGATAAGCATCCCCAACCGTGCGCGACGAATCCTTCAAAATACGCGCGGCTTGCCCGGATTTGCCTTGCGCCAGAAAATTTTCAGCGCGGCCAATTTCAATTTTAAGAAAGGCTAGTGTCTGCGCCAGCCCATCGTGGATCTCACGCGCCAGCCGCGCCCGCTCCCCCAAAATAGCGCGGTATTCCACCTGCGGCAAAAGAGACTGCACATCCACTGCCAATTCGGGCAGGGCGTTGGACAAGTAGGAACGGACCTGTTGTCCGCGTTCGAGCGCATCCAGCGCGAGTTCTGTCAGGCGCACGGCCTCGGATAGGAACCACGCAACTGATTCATCCGGGCGCGGCGCGGAGGAGAAGACAAAACTGAAGAGTCCGGCTTCGCGTCCGCGGGCGCGCAGAGGGACACAGTGGATGAAATTGGATTTGGGATCACCGTGCAGAAGAGCGCACTCGCG
>JAYRVQ010000502.1:0-7929 GCA_041918465.1 Anaerolineales bacterium | reverse complement strand
TACATTGCGCGGACTGTATCCGCCCTCCAGCGCGAAAACGATTTTTCCTCGGCAAACTTCTCCTGCCAGTTCCACGAGACGTTTTGAAATGGAATGAAATCCCGCGCTCGAAAGTCCCAGCGACGTAAGCGGGTCGTCCCAGTGCGAGTCGAATCCCGCCGAGACGAGAATTATCTGCGGACTAAAATTTTTCACCAGCGGTTGAATGACCCGTTCTAAAATTTTCGCAAAACACGCGTCGCCCGCGTAGGCAGGCAACGGCACGTTGATGATGCGCCCCTTCGCATGTGGAGCGTCGTCCATGCGGCCTGTGCCAGGATAAATTCCCCATTGATGCGTCGAGAGATAGGCCAGCCGTTCATCGTTCCAGAACGCGGCCTGTGTACCGTTGCCGTGATGCGCGTCGTAGTCCACCACGAGGACGCGTTCCGCGCCGCGTTCGAGCAGGTCGCGTGCCGCGACCGCGACGTTGTTGAACAGGCAGAATCCCATTGCCCGATTCGGTTCCGCGTGATGACCGGGAGGCCGGACAAGTGCGAACGCGTTTGCCGCCTCACCCGCCCAAACCGCGCGCGAACAACCCAGGGTCCCGCCAGAAGCGAGCCGGGCGTCTTCAAATGAAGTTGGGGTCACAAATGTCGGGGCGTAGTCAATAATTCCCCCGCCCTCCGCGCAGGCAACTTCCACTCCCTCGATCATACGCGGCGAGTGGATGCGCGCGATCTCGTCCCGCGTTGCGGGCGTCGTGTCCAGCCTGTCGATCTTAAAATTGGATAGACGCTCTTTGAGTTCGGTCAGGCGCCCCGGCCGTTCGGGATGATCTTCGTATTCATGTTCGGGAGAGGGCACCCAGGTGTAGGCAGTGGTCATGTTTAAATTGTACCCCTCTCCCGATTTTGAGAGAGGGTAACTTAAAGGTTATGCGGCATGTCAGTGACATGCCGCATAACCTTGAGGGGGAGGGACACCACCGTTGGTCAGCATGGGGGGGACATGCGGGCCGTTGCCGGTGGCCGACACCCAAATACCAGTAAAAGGGAGGGCAGGTGTCTTGGTGACAATATACACCTTATTACTCCGCAATACATTAAAACAAAATTAGAATTTGGATGGAATTTATCTGAATTAGCGCGCTTTTTCACGAAAGAGACGGAGCCACTCTTCCACTTCCGCGTCGGACATTCCCGCCTCGCCCGCGGACTTTTGGCCTGCCGCGCCCGTGGACGCGTTCACCTGCCTCGCGAATTCGTCTGAGGAGATGATCGTCGCACCCGCGGCTCGCGCCTCGGCTTGTACCTGCCTGTCCGATGTGACCACTGTCCAATTGCGCGCCGCGCGGCCGAGAGTCTTGAGCCGGGCGCGGATGGCCGCGTCGGCGGTGCTTGCGATGCGTACGAAATGTGCGGTGACGAGTCCCAGCCGTCTCGTCCCGACCTGACCCGCCGGGGCGCCGTCAAAGTAGACTTCCACCGATTTGCGTTCCACGCGGCAGAAGTCCTGCAGGCGCGCGACGAGTTGCATCTCATCATCCGCGGAACGCAGGCTGAGACCGAGTTTGGGAATCAGGTTGTGGCCGTCGATCAGAAAAGGCATGAACCGATTTTACCTCTCCCCGCGATTCCAAATCCAATTCAGCCACGGATTTCACGGATCGACACGAATTTTTATCGGTGAAAATCCATGTAATCCGTGGCAAGGAATGTATTACGCCGCTTCGACTTCGGTGGTGACGATGTCGAACGTGGGCGGGTTTTCCAGGGTTTTCTTCACAAGGCAGAGTTCCGCAGAATGGATCAGCGCGCTGTGATATTGTTTGGGGAAGGTAGGCGGCACCTGGATTTCCAAACCAATCTTTTCCAACGCGCCGTTGAAGGGATTGCGATCATTGCGCTGGACGATGCGAACGCCCTCGGTGGGGATGCCGCGCTGGCGGCAGAAGCCGAGGATGTAGATGCCCGCGCAGGTGCCAATGGAGGCGAGGAACACCTCGAAGGGCATGGGAGCGGAATCTGTGCCGCCGCCGCCCGCAGGCTGGTCGGTCGAGATGGTGTGGCCGCGGAAGTGCGCGTCCACCCGCGCGCCGCCGGGGAAGTCAATGATCATATCCATAGTCGTTTACTCCAATTTTTGAATTACCATATTTCCATACGGCAAACAGACAGGTCATTCAGCAAAAAACTTACCTGTTCAGCGTATAATCAGGTCAACTTGTTTTCACAGGAGACTCACATGTCCGAAAAGAAACCCGGTGACATCATGGTATCCCCCTCTGGCGGCATGTTGCGCGAATTTGCGATCCGCCTCAAACTCATTGCGCGTTTGATGGGCGATAAGCGCGTTAACTTCCTTTTGAAACTTCTGCCGGTTGCCACGCTGGCCTACTTGATCTTTCCAGTCGATCTGGTTTCTGTCATCCCGGGACTTGCCGCGTTGGATGATATCGCCATTATCTCGCTGGGCAATTACCTGTTCGTGGAACTCTGTCCGCCAACCGTGGTGCATGAGCACATGAAAAACCTGACCAGCAACCTGGATTCTGAACCCGCCGCGGATGAGATCGTGGACGCGGAAACCACCGACCTGCCCAGCGACAAACAATAATAAATGCGTCGACTCGCCATCCTGTTCTTACTCATTGTGACGGCCTGCGCGCCGCCCCTCACGCCTCCCGCGACGTTTACTCCTGTTCCTGTTACGATGACGGTTCCCCCGCCGGTGACGGCGACCGCGTCCGTAACCGCGACAGCCTCCCCCGTCCCAACCGAGGCGGTGACCGATTTCCCGAATCCCGCGTCCTATGAATGGGAACTTGTCGCCAGCGGATTTGACCGTCCGCTCGACATCCAGCACGCGGGCGATGGCTTTGGACGGCTATTTATTCTTGAGCAGAATGGCGTCATCCGCATTCTGCAAAATGGACAAGTGGTTGAGCCGCCTTTCCTCGATATCAGCGAGCGCGTGGATGATACTGGCAACGAACAGGGACTGCTGGGTCTGGCCTTCCATCCCGATTTTGCGAACAATGGATTTTTTTACGTTAACTATACCGAGCAGGGCGGGGATACGGTCATTGCACGCTTCACCGCGTCTGGCAATATCGCCGATCCAAACAGCGAGGTGCGCCTGCTGGGCGTGGAACAACCCTTCCCGAATCATAACGGCGGCGCGCTGGCCTTTGGCCCGGACGGGTATCTCTACATCGCGTTGGGCGATGGGGGTTCGGGCGGCGACCCGCAGGGAAACGGACAAAACTTAAATACCCCGCTCGGAAAAATTTTGCGGATTGACGTGAACAACGATGATCCGTATGCCGTCCCCGCTGACAATCCTTTTGGCACCGAGATCTTTCACTATGGCTTGCGCAATCCCTGGCGGATCTCGTTCGATTCCCAGACCGGCGATCTGTGGATCGGTGATGTGGGACAGCGCCAATGGGAGGAAATTGATTTTCTTCCCGCTGGCACAGGCGGCGGAATCAATTTCGGCTGGAACCGTTTTGAGGGTTTCCACGAGTATTCGCCGGGCGCAGAGTTGGAGAACTATCGTCCGCCGCTTTTCGAATATGGTCACGAATTGGGCTGTTCGGTGACGGGAGGCTACGTCTATCGCGGGCCGATGCCGGAATGGCAGGGCGTCTATTTTTACGCGGACTATTGCTCGGGCAAAGTTTGGGGCGCGCTTCGCAACCTCAGCGCGAGCGAAGAGACATTCGTATCCACCCTCCTCTTTGAGACAGGCGCGCGTATTACCACCTTTGGCGTGGACGAAGCGGGCGAAATTTACATGGCAGACCGAAATGGAAGCATCCTGCGTCTTGCGCGCCGCTGAATGAGATAGCGCGAGAGGTTTTCTTGCCGGGGTCGGATTGTTGTTATTTGGAAAAATCTGTAAACAGGAATACCAATGAACCCAGTGATTGATGTCATTATGAAGCGCAAATCAATGCGCGCATATGAGCAGAGAGAGATCGAGGCGGAAATCAAAGCCGGGATCTTAAAAGCAACTATGCGCGCACCCACCGCGGGGAATATGATGTTGTATACGATCGTGGATGTGACCGACCAGAAAATAAAGGACAAATTGGCGGTCACCTGTGATCACCAGCCGTTCATTGCCAAAGCCCCGATGGTCTGGTTGTTTCTGGCGGACTACCAGCGCTGGTTCGATTATTTTCTTGCTTCGGATGTCGAGGCGCTTTGCAGGCAAAAAAATATCCCCATGCGAAAACCCGGGGAGGGAGACCTGTTCCTGGCGTGTTGCGACGCCTTGATCGCCGCGCAGACCGCGGCCATCGCCGCAGAATCGTATGGGATTGGTTCCTGTTACATTGGCGACATCATGGAGCAATACGAGACCCACAGGGAATTGTTCAACCTGCCGCAGTACACCTTTCCCATTTGCCTGGTGTGTTTTGGCTATCCTACACAACAACAAAAAGATCGGAGTTTCACGACGCGCTTTGATCAGAAATTCATCGTTTTTGAGAATCAATATCAGCGGCTGGGAAGGGATGATTTCGATGAAATGTTCCGCGAACCGGAAAGCCGGATGTCCAAACAAAAGGAGGAGACTACCAACTTTGGGCAAGCCATGTACACGCGGAAATTCAGCGCGGATTTCTCGGTTGAAATGACCCGCTCGGTGAGAGCGATCTTGAAAGAATGGACAAAGTGATGCCGCAGGGGCATTTGGAAACCCTTCTTTAAACTGGACAAAGGCGAGAGATGTCATCCAGAAAACAAGTCAATTGTCAGACCAATTTATGACGCGTGTCACTGGAGTTTTAAACCCAATCCCCGTAAACTGTAGGTGTAGTCAGGAGGCTGACATGGCGTTCAAAACTTGGCAAATCGACAAGATCAAGTACTGCGAACACGTCGGTCACGAGATCGCGCTCGAAGCGGAAGTTGTATATCCGGCTGAGCACCTGCCCGAACAGCCGCCGCGCGTCATTGCCCACCGCTGTTCCAACGCCACCGCCTGCAACATGTTCGACAAGGTCACCTGCAAATGGTGTGGCACCAATCCTGACCACGATCCCATGTAACAACCAACAGGCCGCAAGCCTGTATGGGCATCTCTCTCCTCCCTCTGAGTCTGCAAAGGCTGCCCCGCGAGCGATCGCGGGGTTTGCCGTTAATGAGGTAATTCCTTCAGGAACGCGGCCACCGATTTATCCGCGGGCTTGAGTTTGACCTGCCTCGGCGTGCCCACCTGTTTCAATATGCCGCCGATGACCACTGCCACTCTGTTACCCATCTGCGCGGCCTCCTTAAGATTGTGCGTCACAAAGACCGTTGTACGGTGATCCTGCTCCAGCAGGGACGAAAGGTCTCCGAGCAACTGCGAACGCGTCTGCGGATCAACAGCCGAGAAAGGCTCATCCATCAATAACAATTCGGGATCAAGAACAAACGCCCGCGCCAGGCTGACTCTCTGCGCCTCTCCCCCGGACAATTGGCCTGCCCGCCGTTTCGCGAGCATCTCCACGCCCAGGGCTTTCATCCATTTCTCCGCCCGCGCGTGGACCTCCTCCCGTGCCATGCCGCGGAATTTGAGTCCCAGCGAAACGTTTTGTTCCACGGTCATGTCCATCAACAGCGGGGACTGGAACACAAACGCGACCTTTCTTCGATAATGCAGATCATTCCATTCGCGAAGCGGGATTCCATCGAAGAGAATCTCGCCGCGTGCAATTCGAAGCAGGCGCGCCAACGCCAGCAGGAGCGTGCTCTTCCCCGCGCCGTTGGGACCGACGACTGCCAGCGTCTCACCGCGGTTGATGTTGAGCGAGTCCACGCGCAGAACATCGCGTCCATTGCGCTGGATGAGGAGGTTGCGAATCTGGATCATCGGCCTTTCCCCATTTCACTTTGCGCATCCGGCTTGCGCCCGCGTTGCTGTATCCAAGTCAGTGCGAGGTTGATGAGGTAGGTCAACACCAGCAGGAGCGTGCTCAAGGCCAGTGCGTTTTCGAATTCACCTTTGGATGTCTCCAGCACGATGGCGGTTGTCAGAACGCGCGTCTGGCCTTTGATGTTTCCACCCACCATCATCGAAGCGCCCACCTCCGAAATGACCGAGCCGAAGCCAGCCATCAGCGCGGCCAACAGCGGTAGACGCGCCTCCCGCCACAGCAACCAGACCATTTGTCCGCGTGAAGCGCCGAGACCAAGCAGTTGTTGACTCAGACGCGGGTCGAGGGCTTGCAACGCGGCCGCGGTCAGTCCCGTCACCACCGGCGCGGCAATAACCGTCTGCGCGATGACAATGGCCCAGGGCGTGTAGATCAACCGCAAGTCCCCGAGTGGACCCGAACGCCACAACGTCATCGCGACCACGAGGCCGACAACGACAGGCGGGAGCGCCATCCCCGTGTTGATGATGCTCAGGATGAATGACCGCCCGCGGAAATTCCCCAGCGCGAGCCACGTGCCGAGCGGCAATCCGATCAGCAGGCTGACGGCGGTGGCAAGCACCGAGACTTGTAACGAGAGAAAGGTAATTTGAAGGATTTCCGAATCGAAAACCATGAGTTCACCTGATGCTTCTCCCAATTATACAGGCGGAAATTTCACGTAATAAGACCGGGGAAATTAATCCTGCTCGTGTCTTTCCAACTGTTTTGTAAGCGCCAGCAGGATAACCGAGACAATGACTAAAACAACCGATAAAGCCAGCGCTATTCCAAGGTTGCGCTCAAAACCGAGATAGATTGCCATGGGCATGGTCTGGGTAACGCCTTCCAAATTCCCGGCGAACAGGATCGTTGCGCCAAATTCTCCCAGGGCGCGCGTCCAGGTGAGGATTGCGCCGCTCAGCAATGCCCGTCCCGCCAGTGGCACCATGACTTCGTAAAATAATTGCCATTGGTTGGCGCCTTCCACGTGCGCGGCTTCTTCGAGTTGTTTATCAATTTGCGCAAAACCGACACGCGCCGACCGCACATAGAAAGGCGAGGCAACAAAGGTTTGTGCGATGATGACTGCCGCGGTGGTAAATGGCAGATTGATTCCAAACAGGCCGAGCAACGGACCGAACAATCCGTTCCGTCCGAACGCGATCAGTAGTGTCAACCCGGCAACGGACGGTGGCAGGACAATAGGCAGGTCAATGAACAATTCGATCCATGATTTGATGCGGATCTTCCAGCGCGCCAGCATGTACGCCAGAGGCGTCCCGAAGATGATCGTGCCGATCGTTGTCACTGTGCTTGTGATGAGGCTCAGTCGGAGCGCTTTAAATGCCTGTTCTGAAACCACCAACTGTAAAAAATCCCCGTTGAGGGAACGCACAAAAAGCGCACCCAGTGGAAGCATAAATAGCGCCATCAGGATGACGCTTGGAATGACGAACACCCAATTCAAATGCCCGTCATGAAAAATCTGGCCGATTGTTTTTTTCAGTTTACTCATGAGAAGAAACGGTCGCGGAAAATTTTTCTGCAACTGTTTGATAGAGGCATCATTGAACGGGACCGAAACCCCATTTTTTCAGGATTGCCTGGCCTTCAGGTGAAAGCACATAGGCGATAAATGCGGTCGCCAGATCGCGGTTGTCGGATTTTCCCAAAGCCGCGATGGGATATTTGGCAATGACGTTTAGGTCCGCGGAAATTTCTATGGTTCTTAGATCGGGTGCGGCGATGGCATCGGACGTGTATACGATCCCTGCATCCGCTTCGCCGAGTTGCACTTTGGCCACCACCTGCTTGACGTTATCTTCGTTCGATACAACATTGGCCAACACATTATCCTTGAAATCAGATCCGAATGCGTCATTCATCTTGTCCAGTGACTGGCGCGCGTAATTACCGACTGGAACATCTTCCGCGGCCAGTACCAGCTTGACGCCCGACGCGGCAAGATCCTCCAGTTTTGCCAAGCCTGCCGGGTTATTGGCTGGCAGAATAACCACAAGTTTATTCGT
>JAYRVQ010000501.1:0-3198 GCA_041918465.1 Anaerolineales bacterium | reverse complement strand
GGGACTCGTCCACTGCGACGTGAAACCGCACAACCTGCTCATCACACCCGACAAACGTCTCAAAGTGACAGATTTCGGCATCGCGCGCGCCCTCTCCACCATCCGCCCCGGCGACCGCGACGAGGTGGTCTGGGGCTCGCCACAATATTTTTCGCCCGAGCAGGCGCGCGGACAGGCCCCCTCGCCCGCTTCGGATGTCTACTCCCTCGGCGTGGTGCTGTACGAAATGCTGACCGGCACACTGCCCTTCAACGCCTCCACTGCCGACGAACTGGCGCGCATGCACATCCGGTCGAGCCCGCATCCGCTGGGTGAATACCTGCCCGACATCCCGCCCATGCTCGAGCAGATCGAAGCCAAAATATTATCCAAGGAACCCTCCGCCCGTTACCGCACCGCCGACCAGTTGGGACGCGTGCTCATGCGGTTTGGGACAATCCGGGAATCCACCCCCCCACAATTAACGTTGACGCCTGAGGCGGTCAACAATTTCGAGGAGACGCCACCCAATCCCGCCCCTCGCCTGGACCCCGTGCCGGTCGCGGTTTACGAGAAGCCGTCCCTCGAATTGGATATTGACTGGATTTCCATCGGCCTCGGCCTGCTGGCATTGATCGCGGTCGGCGGGTTGATCCCCTTCTGGATGTGGGTCTACTACGTTTGGAATCCATGAACAATTTCATCATTGCCCCCTCCATTCTTTCGGCGGACTTCACCCGCCTCGGCGCGGACCTCGCGGCCTGCGAATCTGCGGGCGCAGATTGGATCCACGTGGACGTGATGGACGGCCGCTTCGTCCCGAACCTGACGATGGGACCTCTTGTTGTGGAGGCTTGCCGCCGCGCCACAAAACTTCCGCTTGATGTTCACTTAATGATAGAAGAGCCTGAGCGTCATATCGATGCTTTTGTAAAAGCGGGCGCGACGAATATCACCGTGCATGTGGAAACCTGTCCGCATTTGCACCGCACCATCCAGCAGATTCACTCATTGGGATGCAAAGCAGGCGTGACGTTGAACCCGTCCACGCCCGCGTCCGCGCTGGAGCCTGTGCTTTCGCTCGTTGACCTCGTTTTGGTGTTGACCGTGAACCCTGGCTTTTCAGGGCAAAAGTTCATCCCCGAAGTTTTGCCGAAGATTGCTGAACTCCGCCGCGCCTTGGACGCGGTCAACCCGTCCGCGTGGCTGGAGGTGGATGGCGGCCTCTCGTCCGGAACCATTTCACAGGTCAAGGACGCGGGAGCGAATGTTTTCGTCTCAGGTAGTTTCGTTTTCGGTCATCCGAAGGGAATCGAGTCCGCGATCCGCGAACTGCGCGACGCGTCCTCAAGTTAAACAAAAATCACGGCTCGAGGCCGCGATTCTTGAAGTTGAAGACAACCTTAGGCCGATTTGGCCGCAGTGCGGATGCACTTGGTGCAAAGCACTTTTTGAACCTTGCGGCCGTTCTCAACCAACGTCACCTTTTGCAGGTTCGGGAGGAACTTGCGGTTGGTGGCGCGCAGGGAGAATGAACGATTATGGCCGAAGGTGGTGGTCTTGCCGCAATGAGCGCATTTCATGGGATTCGATCCTTTCCAGTTTCACAATAACGCCTGCGCATGTCTTTCGCGCAAGCGCCGCATTGTACCACAAATCGCAACCATCTTCAATACTTTTGGTTAATTAAGGCAGTAAAGGATAGATTATGGGCAAAGAGAACACGACCTACGGAAGCATTCATATCTCCCCCAACGCGGTGGCGTCCATCGCCTACCATGCCACGTTGGAATCCTACGGGGTGGTGGGACTGGCGCCGCGCAACCTGGCCGAGGGATTGGCGCATAGCATTACCCACGAGCCGACGCGCGGAATCTCCGTCCATTTCGATGGTGAGATCATTGACATTGAGATACACGTCATCATCGAGTATGGGACGCGCGTCACATCGGTGGCGAACAGCGTGGCAAACACCGTCCGTTTCCACGTGGAGAAGGCCCTGGGGCTGAAAGTCAATTCGGTCAACGTGCACGTGGCGGGTCTGCGGGTCAGCGACCTGGATTAAATACAGGTCTAAAAGTTTTGGATACTTTTAGACTTTAACTTGAGGAGCATTTCATGGGTTCTGATTCCACCAACATCCAGGCCAAACACCTGCACGATCTGCGCAACAAGCCGATTGACGGACTGGTCCTGAAGGAACTGGTCATGGCCGGGCTGACGTGGCTCCGCACCAATCAGCAAATGGTCAACGCGCTGAACGTTTTTCCGGTCCCCGATGGAGACACGGGCACAAACATGACGTTGACAATGCAATCGGCCTGGAACGAGATCGCCGAACTCGGTACGCGCAACGTGGGCGAGATGGCCGCCGCGGTGGCCAAGGGCGCGCTGATGGGGGCGCGCGGCAATTCGGGCGTGATCCTTTCGCAGTTGTGGCGTGGATTTGCCCGCGGCCTGCATGGCGCAGAGACGCTGGATGGCGCAACGCTCGTGAAGGGATTTGTCGAAGGGCGCGACACGGCCTACAAGGGTGTTGTCCGCCCGGTGGAGGGAACCATCCTCACGGTCTCGAAAGACGCGGCCGCGGCGGCTGAGGCCGCGCTGAAGGAGACGCAGGATCCCATTGAAATCCTGGAGCGCGTCGTCCCCGCCGCGGACGTTTCAGTGCAGAACACACCCGAACTGCTCCCAGTTCTTAAACAGGCGGGAGTCGTAGACTCGGGCGGCAAGGGACTGTTCTTCATCTACGAGGGGATGCTCCGCTACTTTAACGGCGAACCACTCGACGTCCCGACCGTGAACGTTCAGCCGATGTCGGCCATGAATCTCCAGGATGCGATGGAAGCCGTCGAAGAGGGTCAGGATTACGAGGTGGTCGTGGATTTTTTCCCCGATGGCACGCTTGACCTGCAAACTTTTTACGGGAAACTCGAAGGGATGGGCACATCCATTCAAGTGGGCGAAGGCGAGGGCATGTACCGCATGCACATCCACGTGCCGCTCGAGAAACGTTATGACCCGATCGACTACATCATGGGCATCGGCACCATCACCAAAGTGGCGATGGAAAATTTGCTGGCACAGATGGATGATATCCAAAAGGCGAAGAACGAAAAGATCGAGTTACAGCCCGTGGAGCCGGGACAGATTGCCGTGGTGGTGGTTTCGCCGGGCAAGGGACTGAGCCGCATCTTCGCCTCGCTGGGCGTGGCCGCC
>JAYRVQ010000500.1:0-10070 GCA_041918465.1 Anaerolineales bacterium | reverse complement strand
TTCTTGCGATTGGCTCGATCATCCCTGGCGGGGGGTAAAATCACTCGAAATAAAGGAGAACTATCCATGCAATTATCACCAGAAGATGCCGCCCTATTTTTTAAACTAATGCCTGCCATGCAGGTATTCGCCAACCGTCGACTGGGAATTATCAAGGGGCTTGATGAAGTTGAGCAATATCAGAAAATGGCAAACGAACAAAGGATCAAGCTTCGTAACGCTTTTTATAAACGACCTGAAATTATTGGCGACTTGATCCAGAACAACCCGTTTGATTTTTCTCCCGATGAACTCGCGATAATATCGGATTGGAAAAACTTCATTGCAGGCGAATTCTACATTGAACGCATTTTGAAAAAGTACGCTATTTTCATCGGCGACAATAAAGTATACGGAGTTTTAGCCCTAACTCAGCCATTTCGCGATGTGGTGGGCGGAATGCCATTGCCTGTTTATGTTAAGACGGTCTTACTGCCATTTAAAGGCAAGATCATCTATGATGGGTTAATTGAAGGATACAACATATTCTTCGGTGGTGGTATTTCATCTCCCATTGAAAATGTATATGCGGCAAAACTGCAGGGAAAAATTGTTGAAAGCCTTGACCCAAATTGGAAACCTATCCTGCCAAAACCCACGGTTCAAAAAAACTGGAAACCCCTGTTGGATGAATTGAATGAAAAAGCCTCCAAACTCCGTACAAGTGGAGGTGATAACCTATTGATGAGTCCTGTATTTAGCCTTATTCGAGCAAGTATAGAATTAGCCCAAGCGGCATTTGAAAATCCCAGCGAATTAGACGCTCTTGAAAAACCCATGCAAAAACTGGAGCGCACATTTGAGAAATTGAAAGACATGGTTTATTTTTCTGATTTCAAGTTCTAAACAAAAAGAGACTCGCCTCGCGACGAGTCTCTTTTACGAAATACGCAGTACGAACTACGGTTATTTCACCAAATTCCTCAACACCGTATGGAGAATTCCTCCGTTGCGGTAGTAGTTCACTTCCACATCGGTATTCAACAACGCGGTGGCCTTGAACTCGATGACCTTTCCATCCGACTTCTTCGCCTTGACGGTCAACTCCGCTTTGGGCTGGACTTTGTCGCTTAGGCCTTCGATGTCGAATGTTTCGCTTCCATCCAGGCCAAGGGACTCGGCGTTCTGTCCTTCGGCGAATCGCAGAGGCAGGATTCCCATGCCCACCAAATTGGAGCGGTGGATGCGCTCGAACGATTCAGCGATGACGGCCTTCACGCCCTGCAACATCGGTCCCTTCGCCGCCCAGTCGCGGCTGGAGCCTGTCCCGTATTCCTTGCCAGCCAGGACGATGCTCGGGATGCCTTCATCCTGGTATTTCATGGCGGCGTTGAAGATGGACATCACTTCGCCGGAGGGCTGGTGTTTCGTCCAGTTGCCTTCCTTGGGCGCGACCAGTTGATTCTTCAAGCGGATATTCGCAAACGTGCCGCGCGCCATCACCTGATCGTTGCCGCGCCGCGCGCCGTACGAGTTGAAGTAAGTCGGCGCAACATCTTTTTCTTGCAGGAATTTCCCGGCAGGACTTTCCACAGCAATGTTGCCTGCGGGTGAGATGTGATCTGTGGTGATCGAGTCGCCGAACATGCCGAGCACGCGCGCCGATTTGATTCCCTGGATCGGACCGACTTCGAGTGAAATGGTTTGGAAATATGGCGGATGATGAATGTACGTGGAATTTTCGTCCCACTCGTACAGGTCGCCGCCGATCACTTTGATGTCTTTCCACATGTCCGAGCCGCTGAATACGTCCGCATATTTTTCCTTGAACATCTCAGCCTTGACGTTGGCCTCAATCGCGTCGCTGACCTCTTTTTGCGTGGGCCACAAATCTTTGAGATAGACCGCCGCGCCGTCCGCGCCAGTTCCGAGCGGCTCGTTGACGAGGTCAATGTCCACCGTCCCAGCCAGCGCGTAGGCCACGACCAGCGGCGGCGAGGCGAGGAAGTTTGCCTTGACCAGCGGGTGGACGCGGCCCTCGAAGTTGCGATTGCCCGAGATGACCGCCGCCGCCACAATATCGGACCCGGTAACTGCTTTAGCGACCTCGCCGGGGAGAGGCCCCGAATTGCCGATGCAGGTCGTGCATCCGTAAGCGATGACGTTGAAGCCAAGTTTGGAGAGCGGCTCGATCAAGCCCGCGCTCTTGAGATATTCGGTCACGACCAGCGAACCAGGCGCCAGCGAGGTCTTGACGTAGGGCTTGACGTTCAGTCCCTTTTCGATGGCTTTCTTCGCGACCAGTCCCGCCGCGATCAACACAGACGGGTTGGACGTGTTCGTGCAGGACGTGATGGCCGCGATCACGACCGCGCCATGTTTCATTTTTTGCGTCCCACCGTTTGTTCCAAATGTCGCTTCGCGGGTCAACGCGTCGCCAGAGAGTTCGTAGCCGCGGTCCTTTACAGGGGCGGTCAACGCTTTTCGGAAAGTATCCTTCATATCGGTCAGGGCGACGCGATCCTGTGGGCGTTTGGGTCCCGCGAGGGAGGGCACAACCGCCCCAAGGTCCAGTTCGAGCGTGTCGGTATATTCCGGTTCGGGCGAAGAAGCGTCGCGGAAGAGTCCTTGCGCGCGCATGTAGGCTTCGGTCAGGGCGATGGTTTCGTCGGAGCGACCCGTCAGTCGCATGTAGCGAAGCGTCTCCGCATCGACGGGGAAGTAGCCGATGGTCGCGCCGTATTCGGGAGCCATGTTCGCAATCGTGGCGCGGTCAGTGAGGGACATCGAGTCGAGGCCCGCGCCGAAGAATTCCACGAACTTGTCCACCACGCCTTTTTTGCGGAGCATCTGCGTGACGGTGAGCACGAGGTCGGTGGCAGTGACGCCTTCGCTCAATTTGCCGGTAAGTTTGAAACCGATGATGTCGGGGAGCAGCATGTCCATGGGTTGGCCGAGCATGACGGCTTCGGCTTCGATGCCGCCCACGCCCCAGCCGACCACGCCGAGACCGTTGATCATGGTGGTGTGCGAGTCGGTGCCGACGACGGTATCGGGGAAGGCCAGTGAGACCTCGGAGTTCTCCGAGAACTCCGAGGTCTGTTTGGTCATCACGACTTCGGCGAGATTTTCAAGGTTGACCTGATGCACGATGCCAGTCATGGGTGGGACGACGCGGAAATTGGTGAATGCCTTCTGTCCCCATTTGAGAAACTCATAGCGTTCCTTGTTACGTAGGAATTCCATCTCGGTGTTGCGATTGAGCGCGTCGGCAGTGGCGAAGAAATCCACCTGGACGGAATGATCGATGACGAGGTCCACGGGCACGAGCGGATTGATCTTCTTCGGGTCGCCGCCGAGACGCGCGACTGCCGCGCGCATGGCCGCGAGATCAACGACGGCTGGCACACCCGTGAAATCTTGCATGACGACGCGCGCGGGAAGGAACGGGATTCCAGGCCGCGCGCCTTTTGGACTCCACGACGCGATGTTCTTCACATCGGCCTGGGTAATTTCCTTGTCATTACACTGGCGTAGCGCGGCTTCAAGCACGATACGGATCGAATACGGCAGTTTGCCGAGTTTCGTTAACCCTGCCTTTTCCAATGTGTCGAGGCGGAAGATAACGTATTCCTTGTTTCCCACTTTCAATACGTCGCGGGACTTAAATAGATCGTTCATGGCTGTCTCCTTTGGCGGGTGGTATTGCCCTCGCCTCTTCTTACTCTCTCCCTATTTTTCGCGAAGCATCCCGAAGGGGCGCAGAAAATGGGGGGAGGCGGAGGGGGGTTCACCACAAAATCACGAAAAGTACAAAGGAGCGCCTTTGCTACCCTTCGGGTCCTCGTGGTGATTGACTTGTCCGTCATTGCGAGGGTGTTTTTTCCGAAGCAATCTCCTCTCCAGCGCGGAGACTGATTCGGCGGAATTACGCCGCCTCGCAGTGACGATCAGAGTTTCAACTCTTTCTTGACGCTCTTGACCAGTTCGTTCTTATCTTTTTCGGGCAGGAATGAGGCTTGCGCCGCGGCCAGAATGCGCTGCTTCAGTACATCCACCTTTACTCCGAGATCGTTGCAGACGACACGATATTCGTGGCTGAGCGTGATGCGCGAAACGGACGGATCATCTGTGTTGATGGTCACATTCAAACCTGCCTCCAGCATCTTTGGCAGGGGGTGCTTCTGTCCCGCGGGGATTACGCCCGATTGCATGTTGCTGGTGACGCACACTTCAAAGATCGTGCCGCGTTCTTTCGCCAGCGCAGATGTGTAGCCGTCCTCCAGCACGCGCACGCCATGTCCGATACGCTCCGCGCCGAGTTCTTCGATCGCCTCGCGGACGTTTTTCGCGCCCGCCCATTCCCCCGCGTGGATGGTGATGTGCAATCCTGCCTGGCGCGCTTCCTTGATGATGCCTGCAAACGGTTGCGCCGGAAAGTCCGCCTCGTTGCCTGCCAGATCGAGACCCACCACGCCATCCTTCACGTGTTCCGCCGCCAGCCACGCCACTTGCTCGGCCAATTCGAGACTTTCATGCCGGTTGACCGAGACGATCAGTCCAACCTTCACCCGGTGCTTTTTGGCGGCCTCGCGCGCGCTGGTGATCACCCAGTTCATCACATCGTGCAGGGGGAAGCGTTCCGCGCGGCTGAGCGCCACAGGTGTAAAACGTAGTTCAAGGTAACGAACGTTATCCCTGGCCGCGTCCTCCACCGCTTCGCGCGTGATGCGATGGATCACCTCGGGAGAACGGTAGAAGAGTCTCAGTGTGTTGAACTTGGCAAGGAAATTCTGGAAGGTCAGCGGGTCCCCATCCTGTACCTGCACCAATCCGCTCAGGCTGGCAGGCACGGTGATGGCGTGCGCCCGCGCGATCTCCAGCATCGTCTCGATACGCAGGGTGCCCTCGAGATGACGGTGAAGTTCCACCTTGGGATAGGAGCGGAAAACGTCGGTTTCAGACAGGTTCACGATAACCTAGTGCCTCTTGCGTTTTTTCTTGCCGCTGGGTTGCGACTGCGCGGCAGGCTTCGACTCGTTCGGGTCCACCGCGGCCTCCTCCAAAACTTCCAGGCTGGGGCGACGCTGGATGGCAAACAACCGTCCAACCACCACGCCACGGATGTCTTCCAGCAATCCCTGGAACATTTCAGAGGCGCGGGTTTTATATTGTACCAGCGGATCGCGCTGTGCGTAGGCTTCGAGACCTATCGAAACTCTTAAGGCTTCGACGCGCGTCAGATAATCCACCCATAACTCGGTGATGGCGGATAGCAACAGGCGACGATGTGCCTCGTTGAGTAGACGGAAACCCATCTCCCGCGCCGCTTCACCCTGACCTTCAGCCTGTTCGCCGCGTCGGACGAGTTCGTCACGGCCCCAGGCGAGAGTCAACGTATCCTCGGCCTGCTCAAGATGGACAAGGATCTTCTCGACCAGATCCTCCGCGGACAGGTTCTGCATCAACTCTGCCGCCAGGAAACTGTAATTGAATCGCTGATAAACCTGCTTCACCTGACGATGCGTGCGCGCGTCGAACACGTTGCGCTGTCCCTGTGAAAGCGAAAGTAACAGGCGCAGTTTGCTGGAATCATCTGCCAGGTCTACGCGTTGGAGCAGGAAATCCACATCGTGGGCGATCTGCCCGTTTGCGCCTGCCAGTCGCTCGCGCTGACGCGTCAGCACGGACGCGCTCCGCGTCGCGACCTCGGCAGTCACATCTTCGAAGGCCATCTCGGCGAGGTCGTCTTTCGAAAGTCCGAGCGATTCGCCGAGACGATTTTCCACCGCGCCAACGAGACGCGCCACAGCCAAATCTGTCAATTGACTCGCCACCATCTCGCGAATTTCCTCTTCCACCGATTCCGGCTCATTGACGAGTCCGCGCAGTTGGTTGTTATCGAGTTTTATCGGCAGGCGCACGAGGGATTGCAACTCTTCCAGTATCTGCTGGGGTTTGGGTTTCTCCTCGTTGTCGCGCAATCCAGAGAAGAATGTGTCGAGGAAGTCCTCGCGTTCCTTTGTTTGGGTCTCCAGCGATTCAGCCGCGCGCTCGACGGAAGTCTCGATGGCTTTTTGCAGGTAGCCGTGTTCGATTTCCAGTGTGCGATCTGCCAAATGGACGGTGGCCGCTTTGGGGTCGGAGGAGGCGGAGAACTCATCCAGAATCATTTTGATCGGGAACGAGGGGAAGAGTCCCTGCGACGCGATCTGGAAGGTCGGTTGCACCTGTTCGAGCCAGGCGGGGAGGCGCCAGAAGTTTTCCTCGTCCTCCAACGCGGCCTCCACGCGCTTGCGGACTTCGGCTTCGAGCATTTCCTGCACGTCATCGCGCAAGTCTTCTTTGCGGAAGATGCGGTCACGCTGGCCGTAGATTTGCGTGCGTTGTTTGTTGAGCACGTCATCGTATTCGAGCAGGTGCTTGCGGACATCAAAGTTGGCGCCTTCGACGCGGTGTTGTGACTGCTCGATGAGATTGCTGACGAGGCGCACTTCGAGGGGGAAGGCATCGTCGACGCGCAGGCGTTCCATCATCGCGCCCACTTGCTGTCCGCCCTGGATGCGCATGAGGTCGTCTTCCATCGAAAGATAAAAACGCGAGGAACCTGGGTCGCCCTGGCGCGCGGAACGGCCGCGCAACTGGTTGTCGATGCGGCGCGCTTCATGGCGTTCGGTGGCGATGACAGCGAGTCCGCCGAGGGCGCGCACGATGAGTTCCTGCTCGGTGTGTTTCCAGAACGCGGCGAGGCTTTCGGAGGCTTTGAGCCCGAGGCCGAGGTTGGTGTAAAAAATATTCGAGAGTTGCGACCAATCGTCGCCACCCACACGCCCGTATTTTTCCACGAGCGCGGCGCGGGCCCTGGCAAAATATTCGAGGCGGTTGCCGTCCGTGCTGAAGCCGAGATTTTCGCCGCGTACGAGGTGGGCAATGAGCGCTTCAAGTGCCTCGGCGTTGGACATGCCGTAGGGATTCGCGATACCCGCGCTGTGCAGAAAATCCTTTGTGAATGAGACGTCAGTCTCTTCGATCTCGCCGCCGAGTTTGATGTCCACGCCGCGGCCTGCCATGGAGGTGGCGATGGTGACCGCGCCGAACGCGCCCGCCCCCGCGATGATCTGACTCTCCTCGGTGTGCCTGCGCGCGTTCAGGACCTGGTGAGGGATTCCGCCTGAGAAGACATTTTTCAAGCGAGGCACGTCGCTTTCGCGCAGGGATAGGATTTCCAGCAGGCGCGGCATGTTCTCGGCGTCTTCGAGGTTGATGGTGGTCAACCCCAACGGCTTGGCAAACTGACGAAGCGCGGACGGATCGAGTTTTTCGAGCGGGACGTTGAGCGGTTCCAGTTCAGGGACGCGCATTCCGTCCTCTTCGCGCTTGTTCTGCTCGAACCACAATTTGCGGATCAACTGCACCTGCAACAAGCGGCGGATCGATTCGGCGCGCAGTCGCGTGGACAGGAAGTCCGAACTCTCGACAGAAGTGGTGCCGATCAGCAGGGGACGTCCCATCACGTGGTGGCGGATGATCTCGGTCACTACCGAACGCTGTTTGGCTTCTACGGTTCGGTATATGATGTCGGGATAATCTTTTCTGCGCCAGTAACGCGGCTTTTTATCCGAATCGCTTCGGTCGGAAAAGAAAATGACGGGATAGCCTTCCTCATCTTTTTCTTTTACTTCCACTAAAGGCGAGTCGGGACGCGAGGCCTGATATTCGAGGTTGGTGATGATGGGCGTGACTTCGAGTTTGTAGATCTTGTCGAACTCTTCCGCCTCGGTCAGCGCGGTGCCTGTCATGCCCGCCAGTTTTTCGTACATGCGGAAGTAATTTTGCAGGGTGATGGTCGCGTAGGTGACGCTTTCAGGCTCGATGCGGACGCCTTCCTTTGCTTCGACGGCCTGATGCAATCCATCGCTCCAGCGTCGTCCGGGCATCATGCGTCCCGTGTTCTCGTCCACGATGATGACTTTACCGCCCTGCACGAGGTACTCGCGGTTGCGGCGGAAGAGATGCTGTGCGCGCAAGGCTTGTTCAAGGTAGCCGAGGAGACGCGCCTGCTCGGGGGTCACATCTTCAGGCCGTTCGGGGTCCTGGAGCGGCTGGCCAAGGAGTTGCTCCACGTGCGCGATGCCGACTTCCGTCAACGCAATCGAACGATCCTTCTCATTAACATCGTAATCTTCGGGCTTGAGTTGCTTTACCAACTGCGCCATCTTTGTGTACCATTCCAAATCGCCGGAGGCAGGCCCGGAGATGATAAGAGGCGTGCGCGCTTCATCAATGAGCACGTTATCCACCTCGTCCACGATGGCGAAGTGATGGCCGCGTTGGACTCGGTCCTCGAGGCGCATGGTCATGTTGTCGCGCAGGTAGTCGAAACCGAACTCGGAGTTGGTTCCGTAGGTGATGTCGGCGGCGTAGGCTTCGGCGCGGTCCACCATGCGCAGATTATGCTGATCTTCGTGCGGGGATTCGCGCGTCGGATCGTAGTGGAAGGCCTTTTTGCCGTTCTCGGTGACGGCGGCCATTTGCAGGATGCCGACGGTGAGACCGAGCGCGTGGTAGATGGGACCCATCCAGCGCGCGTCGCGGCGGGCGAGGTAATCGTTGACCGTGACGAGGTGGACGCCTCTGCCTGTGAGCGCGTTCAAATAAATGGGGAGTGTGGCGACGAGGGTCTTACCTTCGCCCGTGCGCATCTCAGCGATCTCGCCGCGATGCAGAACCACCCCGCCGATGAGTTGTACATCGTAATGTCGCTGGCGGATCGTCCGTTTGGCGGCCTCACGGACAGCGGCGAAAGCCTCGGGGAGGATGGCGTCCAGCCCCCCTCCGTCTCCCCCCATTTTCTCCGAAAATGGGGGGAGTGAAGAGGGGGGTGACAGCCTCTGACGAAATTCATCCGTCTTGGCGCGCAGTTCTTCGTCGCTGAGTTTTTCGAATTCAGGTTCGAGGGCGTTGATTTTGTCCACGAGCGGGAAGAGGGCTTCCATCGTCCGCTTGTGGGGATCATTGCCGAAGAGTTTTACTATTCCTTTGAGCATGGTTCGCCTTTCGGCGGGGGATTATAACAGACGAGTAAAACGCTTTTCCAACCGTAGTACAATTATCTCCCAAAGTAAGGAAATCAATATTAACGAGGTACGATGTCAACAAAACGTATAGCAGTTCTTACCAGTGGAGGTGACGCGCAGGGAATGAACGCCGCTGTTCGGTCGGTGGTGCGCACCGCGCTGTATAACGGGGCCGAAGTTTACGCCGTCTATGAAGGCTACCAGGGACTGGTGGAAGGCGGGGAACGCATCCGCAAAATGGATTGGGATTCCGTCGGCGGGATTCTGCACCGCGGCGGGACGATTATCGGAACGGCGCGCAGTGAGGAGTTCCGCACGCGCGAGGGGCGACGCCAGGCCGCACTCAATCTGATCCGCTATGGGATCGACGGGCTGATCGTCATCGGCGGCGACGGCTCGCTGACCGGTGCAGACATCTTCCGCCAGGAATGGCCTTCATTATTGTCCGAACTTGTTCAAAGCGGGGATATCAATTCCGCGGATGCCGCCACGCATCCGAACCTGCTCATTGTCGGCATGGTCGGTTCGATCGACAACGATTTTCACGGCACAGAGATGACCATCGGCACCGACAGCGCCCTGCATCGCATTACCGACGCCGTGGACGCCATCACCAGCACGGCCGCCAGTCATCAGCGCACGTTCATTGTCAAAGTGATGGGACGCAACTGCGGCTACCTGGCTTTGTTCGGCGCGCTCGCCACCGGCGCAGACTGGGTGCTGATTCCTGAGGCTCCGCCGGATGTGGACGACTGGGAAAATGTGATGGTGGAACGCCTCAAAGCCGGGACGAAGGCAGGCCGCCGCGACCATATCGTGATCATGGCTGAGGGCGCGCGCGACCGCGACGGGAAATACATCGGCTCCAGCGATGTGCAACGCGTCCTCGAAACGGGACTCGGCGAAGAGGTCCGCGTGACCGTGCTTGGTCATGTCCAGCGCGGTGGACGTCCCAGCGCATACGACCGGAACCTCGCCACCCAACTCGGCCACGAGGCCGTGGTCACCATCCTG
>JAYRVQ010000499.1:0-3209 GCA_041918465.1 Anaerolineales bacterium | reverse complement strand
TCACTTTTATCTGTGGCTTTACTCAGGTGGTCGCAAGGACGGGAATCGCTCGCGCAGTTTTTCGGCGTATTTTTTAGATTGCGCGGCAGACCAGCGCGAGAGGCGTTGAGTCCACGGGATGCGGCGCAGATATTCGAGGCGGTAAGTAAAGCGGGCGGGCATGAGTCCGAAGGCGCGCGTCAGGTTGTCCACGGGGCAGGTGCGGTTGATGGAAAAATAATCGAGTGAATAAGATGAAATGGGAAAACTCGGGAACATGGCTCCCAGCATGATAATGAGGGCGCGCATGTTCGGCATGGAGAGCGGGACGATCATGCGCCGCCGCTGATTGACATCCATGATCGTTTCAACCACCTGGCTGAGAGGAAAATACTCACTCCCACCGATCTCGTAGGTCTGGTTTTCCATTTCGGGATTCTCGAACGCCCACAGGATGCAGGTGACAAGGTCTTCGATCCACAGCGGCTGGACGACAGCGCGTCCACCGCCGGGCAGGGGAAAGAGTCCGGGCGCGGCGCGCAGGAGGCGGGTCAACGGGACCGTGAAACGGTCTTCCGGTCCAAAAACGATGGATGAACGCAGGATCGTATGCGGGACCCCGGAGCGGCGGATATGCTCCTCCGCGATGCCCTTGGCTTTGTGGACTGCGAAGGCGGACATGCGATCCGCACCGAGGTGGCTGACGTAGACGATTCTTTTCACACCCGCGTCTGCCGCGGCTTCGGACAGGTTCTTCGTGCCTTGAATATCGGTGGCGAGCAGGTCGCCCCGATTCCCCTGTCCCTCGGCGCTGGCAAGGTGGATGACATGGTCCACGCCAGAGAGGGCGGCGCGCAATCCGCGCGGGTCGCTCAGGCTGGCAACCGCTACTTCGAGCGGGACGCCGGTTGGAAGTCTGGGTGTGCGAGGCGAGGGGCGGATGAGCGTACGCAGGGGATGTCCCGCCTCGAACATGTGTCTGAGCAGGGCGCGTCCGATAAATCCCGTCCCACCGGTGACTAGGAACATGGAATGGATTATAGCAGAGGGTATTGCCTGACAGCCAAGACGGTTGTAGAATAGACATAAGTTAGTGCTGGGCAGTTGAACTAAGAAAATTCCAAGAGTCGGTTACAACTTGAAGGGGCGCTTGCTTGATGAAACATTTTTTTCTATTTTTTTGGCTGGCACTGCCAATCATTCTCTTGATGGGATGCGATCTTGATGGACCTCCATCGGAGAGTGCGCAAACACAGGTTGTAGCAAACCTGACTGTTGCCGCCTATACTCCAACATTTGTTCCTACACGCCATCCAAATGAAATGCATATCGTTGAACTTGTCAATGATGGGTTGCAGAAATTAGAAGACCCACTTTCAATAACACTGGATGCCAAATATACGGTGATTCAAGCGTACCTTATCATTCGACCGGGACAAAACGACCCCACCATTCTGTCTCTTGAAGTTCGTTGCGAATGCGCTCGTGATGGTTTATGTTGTAATGTAGAGCACACTTTTGTCATGGTTGCCAGAGCCATGAAATCCAAAGACATCGAACTTATCGCGTGGGTTCCATCCACTGTCGTTGACTTCCAAGTGTATTGTTATGATCATGAGACTCCAATTGGGCCGATGTCCACTCACTGGGTCATGATGCAGGAGTACATGTTAGGGCATATTGATGGCTACCAACTCGGCGGGGCTATAATAACCGCAACGCCAGTCCCCTGAACTACAATTTAAAAAATGGAACGATGAGGCAGCCGCGCACGTTAAACCCAGGAATCCACTTGAAGGGAGATTCCTGTGAAGCGCCCCATTCTGTACATCCTGCTGATCGGCCTATTCTGGCTGGTAGCGTGTGGTAACAGTCTCACTCCCGAACAGTTGACAATGGCCGTGCAGACGCTGACTGCGGCTGCTTATACCCCAACCGCCACATCCACACCCGACCCGGACGAAAGCGCCATCGTCATCCTGCTCAACCGCGGGCTGGCTGAGACGATCGATCCGCTTTCGCAGACCATGGACGCGCGTTATCAGGTGGTGGATGCCAGTTTCCCCGCGAGCGCAGACGGGATCCCGACCTCCTTTCGCATTGACGTGCGTTGTGAATGCATCAGCGCGGCGAACTGTTGCACTCCGGAGCGGACATTTGTTATTCTCACAGCCGCGATGAAAGCCGTTGTGGAGAAAATCGCCCGACAGGTGCCACTCACAGTTACCAACCTGCAAGTGACCTGTTTTGACCGTACCGCCCAGAGCGGCCTGATGATCGCAAACTGGAACGATATGGTCGCTTATTTTACCGGTACGATCAATGGTTTCCAACATGGTGCGCGGGTGACGAAAATTCCGGGGCCATGACCCATCCAAAACTCGTTGCATGCGTTTCTCTCTCAAGGGTAAGGTGTTCCAGAGTTGCATCATCCAAGTAAAAATCGTGCCGGAGGTTAAACCATGTCCACTGAAACCCCAAAGCGTTATCACCCCGTTCACGTGACCCTGCACTGGGTCATCGCTGTGATGACAATTCTCGCCATTCTGGTGGGAATGTTCTTTCTTAATCCCACCCCCGATACTCCTGAGAAAACAGGCATGCTCAGCTTTCATGCCCTGTGGGGTGGGCTGCTCGGCCTTTTACTCGTGGCACGCTTGATCACGCGCTTTGCCTTGCCGCGTCCCGCTCCTGCAACTACGAGCAATGCTTTCCTCGATTTTGTCGCGAAGATGGTTCACTTTCTGTTGTATTTGGGAATCATCGGCATGGCGGTAAGCGGACTTGGCACGGCCATGCAAGCCAACCTGCCGGGCGTGTTCAACGGCACTGCGCCTTTTCCGACCGACTTCATGAACTACCCGCCACGCGTCGGTCACGGATTCACCGCGCTGGCCCTGCTGGGATTGATCGGCCTGCACTTCGCGGCGGCCATATATCACCAGTTCATTAAGAAGGACAATCTGCTGTCAAGAATGTGGTTTGGAAAACACTAATACAGTTCAGATGAATTGACGGGCGACCTCCATCAGGTTGCCCGTTTTCTATACTGCACAAGTAAATAACGGAATCTCCATCTCCTGCGGGGTAAGCCCGCCGTGATGGCCGTAATACCTTTGCTCGAATTTATCCTTGACATACCACCAGACAGACTCGTACCGATGTGACAGAATTACCAGGTTGCCAACACGCGCTCGAAATTGGGGGGAAATGGTGGGGCCAAAATATCC
>JAYRVQ010000498.1:0-7293 GCA_041918465.1 Anaerolineales bacterium | reverse complement strand
TGTCCTCCACGGGTCAGGGCGATCAAACCAGGCAGGCGGCGAAACTCCTTTTTGTCTACGACAACCATTCCTGTAGGTAGAGAGTCTGATTGCTCGACCATATTGAGCCAATGTTCGGCGTCTCGCAAGTGGGATTCCACACTCTCGTTTTCTCCGCGGGACATTGAAGAGAAGGCGTACCCAAAACAGAGCATGGGCCGGACGCGAACCACCTCGTCGGGCAGCGCCTTTAGCCAGCCCAGCATAGTGGCAAACTGTCGATTGATGCTCATGACTGGATAAGCCAACTCGATCAGATCCGCGGCTCGCTCAAATTCCCTGGCGGCCAGTGAGTGGCGGATGGCGTCGGATCGGAAACCATTCTGTTCATACCATGCACTCGCCCGCGAATGTGGGACGGTTACAGCATCCCGCTGTGCCTCCATCAGGCGCGTTTGCAGAACATCGGCGAAGAGACGGTGGTAGCGATACCATTGGCGCTGATCATCAAGGGGAATGAGAAACAAATTGCTGTGTTCCAAAATATCCAGCAATTCTTTGCCATCTTGTCTCTCCGTGACTGTATTGCACAGAGAGGCGCAGAATCTGTCAAGGATAGAAGTTCGCAGTAAGAAGTTGCGGATCGGCTCAGACTGGCGTTGAAGCACTTCCTCGGCCAGATAGTCGAGCACAAAACGATGACTGCCAGTAAAAGCCTGGATGAAACTAGCGCTGTCTTCCCGTCCCTGCATCGAAAGCGCGGCCAATTGCAGACCGGCGATCCAGCCTTCGGTGCGCGACTCCAACGCGGCGACATCGTCATCGGAGAGATTCAGCCCCATGGCGCGGTTGAGGAACTCGGTCGCTTCGGCGGGCGTGAACTGTAAATCGGTCGCGCGCAACTCGGTCAACTGGCCGCGGACGCGTAATTTCGCCAGCGGCAGGGACGGGTCTTCGCGCGTGGCAATGACCAGGTGCATCTGTGGCGGCAGGCGCTCGACCAGAAAAGCAAGGGCCTCGTCCACCAGTTTGGAGTCAATCACATGGTAGTCGTCAAGGACGAAGATAAAGTGGTCGGGGTTGACGGAAATTTCGTTGAGCAGAGTCGTCAGAACTACTTCGACTTGCGGTGGCTGATGCTGCGAAGCGTGAAGCGCGGTCAACAAACCCTCGCCAATTCCCGCCTTGATGGTTTGTAACGCCGCTATCAAGTAAGAGATGAAACGCACTGGATCGTTGTCCCCTTCGTCCAGCGATAACCACGCGACTGGCTTTCCACAACCAGCGATCCACTCGCTGACCAATGTGGTCTTACCAAAACCAGCGGAAGCGGAAGTAAGCGTTAATTTGCTGCCCATCGCCAAACCCTCGTTCAGCCGCTCGATCAAACGTTGTCGGAGGACAGTTTTGGGCCGAGGCGGAGGGATATACAACTTGGTATCAAGAATTGGCGTAGACATGCAACAATTATAGAACACATACTCCAGAATTCAAGAAGCAGTTAAAAAAGTTGAGACTGCCATTCGGCCTCGCGTTGAGTCTGTCTACCAGGCGAGGGCGCGGAACGAGATTCAACCGCAACAGCGGAACGTGCAATCTGATTTGGAGAAGTGCGCTTGAATCCATGTCACACCAGCCCCAACTCCCTCGCCCGCATGGCCGCCTCGGTGCGATTATGGACTCCCAGCTTACCGCACAAATTATGGATGTGCGTCTTGGCCGTCCCCGCGCTGATAAACAATCTCTCCGCAATTTCCTGATTCGACAACCCGAGCGTGACCAATTTCAAGACTTCGATCTCGCGCTCCGAAAGCGGTTCAGCCAGGACCTCGGAGCGGGTCGCGGTGACGAGGGACGATACGCGGCTGAACTCGGCTACCACCTTCGCGGCCACCGACGGGTCGAGAATCGACTCGCCGCGCGCCGTCCGCCGAATGGACTCTGCCAACTGAGCCGATCCAACATCTTTGAGCAGATAACCCACCGCGCCCGCGCGCAACGCGTCGAAGATGGTTTCCTTGTCGTCGAAGGTGGTCAACGCGATGACGCGGCAATCGGGCAGGGACTGTGTCACGCGTCGCGTCGCGCCGACGCCGTTGAGGATGGGCATTTGCATATCCATCAGAATCACGTTGGGGCGGAGTTTCATCGCGAGGTCAATGGCTTCCTGTCCGTTGGAGGCTTGTCCGACGACTTGAATATCCTTGTGGACAGATAACAGCGTATCCAATCCCTCACGGAAAAGAGCCTGGTCGTCAACGAGAAGCACGCGGATGGTCATGGGATGGATTTAGATGAGTCAGAAAATGGGACGCGGACGAGCACAGATAAACGCGGAAAACACAGAGAAAAAATTTTCCGTGTCCATCCGCGTAATCCGCGTTTATCCGCGTCCGATTTGCATTTTGGGTAGTTCACGGATTCTCCGCAACGGGAATCGAGACTTCAAGCCGAAATCCCTTACCGACTTGAGTCTCCACTTTGAACTCGCCGTCGAGCAATTGGACGCGTTCGCGGATACCCATCAGCCCGAAGCCGCGGCTCGTGTCGGACGCGCCCGCCCCATCGTCGAGGATGGAGAGGCGGATGTGGTCGGGCTGTGAGAAGTCGAGGGTCACGTCAGCGTGGGAGGCTTGCGCGTGTTTTCGGACGTTGGTCAGTCCCTCCTGTGCGGCGCGATACAACGCGAGCGCGGATTTGGATTCGACGGGACGCGAATCGCCGACGAGATGAAATTCGGTTGTGATTCCCGTCGTACACGATTCGTCCACGAGTTCGGCAATGGCGTCTTCGAGTGGACGATTTTCCACTGGCGAGACGCGCAGAGCCGCGACCGATTCGCGGACGGAGTTGAGTCCCTTGCGCGCCATGTCCTGCGCCTTGTCCAGCGCGTCGAGGGCGCGGGCGGGGTCGGATTCGCAAGTGACTTTCGCGGCTTCGATTTGCACGTTGACGATGGTCAGGTAATGGCCGAGGTTGTCGTGGATGTCGCGAGCGAGGCGGTTGCGTTCCTGCGTGGCGGCGAGTTCCTCGGCCTGGGAGGCGTATTCGGCCAGTTGGCGGTTGGCCGTCTCGAGGTCACGCGTGAGGCGCTCGGCGTTTTCGCGGGCGCGCTGTTCGTTCAGCCGCGCCTGGGAGAGCAACACGCCGAATAGAAGTCCCACTGAAATGATCAGGCCGTTCATCAGCGCGGTTTCCAGCGTGGAGTAGTGCATGATCGGCAAAACGAAGGAGGCGACAATCCCGAGATAGACAGGCCAGCGCCAGCGCGGAGGTAACCGATCCACTGCGACCGATGAAAGCGCCAAGCCCATCAGCCAGTTGCCACCTGGGCCGAGCGTCATGCCGATTGCAAAGACGAGCGCGATCTGCACGGAGAAGTAAATGACGTTACGCGTGTTGGGAGAAAATCTTTTGAGGAGTTCTGTGTCGAATAAACCGAGGATGAGATAGGCCACCCCAAAAAGAATGCCAACAATGATCTGGATCGCTGTGAATTGTGCCTGCCCTGCGGAGGCGGTAATGAAAGTGATGATGTATCCCACCACCACGAGGAAGATGAGCAGGTTACGGGATTGTTGCGCGAAATTATCAGAGCGGTTTTTCATGCGGCTCCGTGCGGAAGGAAGTTCACAGATATTTTAGCACTTTTGCAAAACAAAAACGCGTCTTTGCAGACGCGTTCTCTAGCGGAGAGGGAGGGATTCGAACCCTCGGTGGACCGAAGCCCACAACGGTTTTCGAGACCGTCCCATTCAACCACTCTGGCACCTCTCCATATCGGTATCACGTTCCACATGTCAGGTGTCAAGTGAGCGCGGCAGATTATAACCGAAAAATTTTACAGTTCCGCGCTCGAATGCAGGTCGGGATACGAAACCTGACGCACGCCAACATCTTTAAGTTTGCCTTGAAGCGTGAGCGCCGGCTTATCTTCGCCATGCACAAGGAAAACTTTGCGCAACTTGCCATTGGCAGAAAGAGCATACTCCATGAGCAAATCCTGCCCTGCATGACCAGACAGGCCGCCAATGGTTGCCACCTTGGCGCGAACACTGTATACCTCGCCAAAAATCCGCACCTGTTTTTCTCGATCCGCGAGACGGCGACCGAGTGTATCGGGCGCCTGCCATGAGACAATGCAAACTGTATTGTTCGGGTTTTCAATATTGTTTTTCAGGTGATGCAGGATGCGTCCAGTTTCGGCCATGCCCGAAGCGGAGATGATGACCATTGGGTCTTTACGCTCATTGAGGGCTTTGGATTCATCCACGGAGCGGATATATGTCAGCATCTTGAAATCCAATGCAGGGTGACGGTTCTCGCGGATGAATTGATTGGTCTCCTCATCAAATGTGTCAGGATGCCGCTTGAACACGTCCGAGGCGTTGACCGCCAGTGGACTATCCACAAAGACGGGGAGCATGGGAATTTCATTCCCGTGCATCATTTCATTCAACCAGTAGACCAGTTCCTGTGTACGGCCCACCGCGAAAGCAGGGATGATCACCTTGCCGCCGCGTTCCGCCGTCCGCTTGACAACTTCTCGGAATTCCTCGTAGGCCAGATGAGGTCCGCGATGAGGCTTGTCGCCATAGGTGGATTCCATCAAAAGATAATCCACCTCGTCAGGCAGGATCGGGTCGCGTAAAATGGGTAGTCCACGCCGCCCAATGTCTCCCGAAAACCAGAAGCGCACCTTGCGTCCCTTCTCTTGCAACTCCAACGAGACGGCCGCCGAGCCAAGAATGTGCCCTGCTTCAATAAACCGCGCCGTCACGCCAGGAACAGGTTCAAAGGGTTGCCCATAAGCCACAGACCGAAAATGGTCGGCCGCCTGTTCAGCATCCTTTTGTGTGTACAACGGCTCGATCAATGCCTCGCCGCGCGCCTTGCGTTTCTTGTTTACATATTCCGCGTCAGATTCCTGGATGTGTCCCGAATCACGGAGCATCACATCGGTCAGGTCTGCCGCGGCGGGCGTCAAATAGATCGGACCGTTAAAGCCCTGCTTGATCAGGTTTGGGATGTTTCCGCAGTGATCAATGTGCGAATGCGAAAGAATCATCGCATCCACGCGGCGCGGGTCAAACGGAAAATTACTGTTACGCTCATAAGATTCGGCGCGCTTCCCCTGATACAAACCACATTCCAATAACAAGCGCGAGCCGTTGATCTCGATCAAATGTTGTGAACCGGTCACGGTCTGCGCCGCGCCATGAAAGTAAATCCGCATGTCAGCCTCCTAAAACTTTAAGAATTTGCTCGCCATACTGTTCGAGCCGCCAGGGTGAACTTTCGAGAATGGATTTCAAATCGCGGCCGCCGCGCTCAGCCAATGGCACCAGATACGGACGCGGCAAAACGATATCCGACTCAACGCCTGCCTGCGCGGCGACTTTTTTACGCCACACCTTGAGCGCGTCCAACCGACGAAGAACCGCTTCATCCGGACGTTGGGCCTGCCTCCGTTTCACAAGCGGAGCCCCTGCACCCCGTCCCACCGCGGACAGGATCTCTGTGCCCCAACGATCCAATTGCTTCACACTCAAGCCAGTCTCCGCCAACTCCTTCCGCGTCTTCGGGACCGCGCGCGCCATGGCGATGAGTTTATCATCTGTCACCACCTTGAACGGCGGGCGATCCAGTTTTTCCGCGATCCGCTCGCGCACGATCGCCAGTTCGCGCAGGATCGTTAACTCGCGCAAGTTCAGGTCGCGGCGATTTGCGAATCGCTCCCACGGCTCGGCCGACTCCGCGTGTTCGCCGTTGACCCAACAAGCGCGGCGAAAATCCTCTCCGGCCAACGTCCAGAGTCCTTTTGCTTCGAGTTCAGCCCGGAGTTTATCGCGTAACGGGATGAGATAATGCGTGTCGAAACGGGCATACGCCAACAGGTCCGGCGCGAGCGGACGCTCTCCCCAATCCGCTTTTTGGAAACGCTTGTTCACGATCACATTGAAATATTTTTCAAGCGCGGCGTCCAGTCCAACTTTTTCGTAACCCAGAATTCGCTCCGCCTGCATGGTATCGAAGATGTTCGCAAAAGTGAAGCCGAAATCGCGGTGCAGGCAGACCAGGTCATACTCCGCGGCGTGGAAGATTTTTTCGATGTGCGGATCGGCAAAGACGGGCGCCAGTGGACCAAGGTCGATCAGCGCCAATGGGTCGACAAGGTAATCCGTTTGGGGCGTGGAAAATTGGACAAGACAAACCTGCTCGCGGTAGGCGTGCAGGGAGTTGGACTCAGTGTCCACGGCAATACGCGGCTGGCCCAGTAGATCCCTGGAAAGCGAATCGAGCGCGGTGCTGGTTGCCACCCAAACCGGCGGCGGGAGTCGTTCGGACATGCGATGATTATACGGCAGAAACCCCGGTTTGTTTCTGCTAAGTGCGTATCTTCTCCATCACCAGCGCGTCGACGCCATCCTTGTAATATCCGCGCCAGACATCTACACGCTGATAACCCTCCTGCTCGTATAGACGGATCGCGCCATTGTCGGGGCGCGCACACAATCGGACGCGTGGCGTAATCAATTTGGCTTCACATGTTTTCAGAAGAGCGCGTCCGATGCCCTGTTTTTGGAATTGTGGCAGAACCGCGATGGTGGCGATCCACGAGAAGCCCCGTGATTCGCGCTGGTCGCCCGCCACGAATCCGACCATGCGCCCGTCCACGATGGCTTTCAGGCGCACTACGTCGGGGAACGTTAGGACAGCCATCAGGTCAAGAAGAGGCCAGCGGTCTTTGTCAAAACAGGCACGTTCGATTTGCTGGA
Organism: Anaerolineales bacterium; assembly: GCA_041918465.1. Lineage (GTDB taxonomy): Bacteria > Chloroflexota > Anaerolineae > Anaerolineales > Villigracilaceae > Denitrolinea. Next base: position 535 of record JAYRVQ010000498.1, on the reverse strand, counting down.
GCGGACCGAGGTCAAGGAGGGAAGCGGGAAGAATGTTCATAAGATAACAAAGTAGCCTCCCATTTTCAGGGAGGCTACTATTGTACTCGTACTTCCGTTAGTTATTTGCCTTTAACGAAGTTCTCGATCATGCTGGTGAACTCCATCGGGAAGATGTATTTGGTGGACGCGCCGTTTCCGAGCGACTTGAGTGTCTCGAAATACTGAAGCGTCATTGTCTTCTGGTCGATCAATTTGGCGGAGCCGAAGATCTTTTCCAAAGCCACAGCATACCCTTCCGCGCGCAGGGCCTGGGCAAGTTTCTCACCCTCGGCCTTGAGGATGGCCGACTGCTTTTCGCCTTCCGCGCGTAGGATAGCGGATTGTTTCTCGCCCTCGGCCACGTTGATGGCAGCTTCACGCGTACCCGTGGACTCGGTCACCACCGCGCGGCGGACGCGTTCGGCGGTCATCTGGCGGTTCATCGCATCCTGCACCTCGCGAGGAGGAATGATCTCGCGGATTTCCACGTTGGTCACTTTCACGCCCCAGCGCT